>JAVBUI010000360.1:0-5206 GCA_031555495.1 Victivallaceae bacterium
CGATTTTCTCCCCCCCCCGGCGACGGTGATCAGACCAGCGTCATCCAGCCGTGCGCATCGGGCAGCCGCCCCTCCTGAATGCCGATCACGCCGTCGTAGAGCTTCTTCATCACCGGCCCCATGTCGTTGCCGTATTGATAGACGCTTTCTCCGTCGAAAATCCGGCTGACCGGGGTCAGCACCACCGCCGTCCCGCAGGCGGCGACTTCCTTGAAATCGGGAAGCTCCGCGCGGCGGATCGGGCGCTGGACGACCTTGATGCCGAGGTCGCGGGCGATCTGCATCAGCGAGTTGTTGGTGATGCTCGGCAGCACCGAGGTCGAATCCGGGGTGACGTAGCTCCCCGCCGCGTCGATCGCAAGGAAGTTGCTGGTGCCGAATTCGTCGACGAATTCATGCGTTTTGGGGTCGAGGAACAGCGCGACCGGGCAATGGTTTTCCTTGGCGATTTGGGCCGGGTAGAGGCTGGCGGCGTAGTTGCCGGCGGCCTTGATGTGCCCCATGCCGCGCGGCGCGGCGCGGTCGAAATCGCGCGAAATCATCGCGTCGACCCCCTGGAAGCCGCCTTTGTAGTAGGCGCCGACCGGGACGACGAGGAGAATCAATTGGTAAGTCTTGCTTGCGCCGACCCCGATCTGGGCCGAGGTCCCGATCATCACCGGACGGATGTAGAGCGAGCCGCCGGTGCCGAAGGGCGGCACGTAGTCGAGGTTGGCCGCGACGACCTTGCGGGCGGCTTCGACAAAGCGGTCGACCGGGAACTCCGGCATCAGGAGGTGGCGGGCCGAACTGTTGAGCCGTTCGCCGTTGGCCTCGGGGCGGAAAATCCGGACCTGGCCGTCCCGGCAGCGGAACGCCTTGAGGCCTTCGAAAATCGCCTGTCCGTAGTGGAGGCAGTTGGCCGCGATCGAAAGGGTGATGTCGTAGGTGTCGTAAAGTCTTCCCTCGTCCCACCGGCCGTTTTCGTAGGTGAAGCGCAAATTCGCCTTGGTCGGAAGGAATTCAAAGCCGAGCTTGTCCCATTCGATGTTCATTTTTTTCACTCCTTATATATAGATGATCTTTTTTTAAATAATCGAAGTAATATAATGCGGGGGCGGCGCAATATCAAGGCGGAAAGAGCCGCTTTATTTTTCCTCGGGCGAAAAAAAAGCGCAAAAAAGTTGCTTTATGCTGTGGACTTTTCCGAAAAAAAGCTTATCTTAAAGCAACCGCAACTAAAAGAGCAATTCTTAAGCATATGGAGGATGTGTTATGTCGTTTTTCCGTCTTTGTCTCGGCGGCGCCTGTGCGCTCGCGCTTTTCCTCGCTGTCGGCTGCGACAACACCACCCCCGATGAAAATCTTGCGCCGCTTCCGCCGGCGATGGACGACGCTTCCGGCGGCGGTCTCGGCGGCGGTTCCGACTTCGGCATGGGCGGCGGAGCCGGCAAGTGGGGCCCCGGGGCCGACGGCAGCTCGCTCGGCCAGAATTCCGCGGACTGGTCACCGGTCGATCCCGGCAACAACCTCGGCTTCCCGATTGTTTACTTCGGCTACGACACTGATGCGCTTCCGCCCGCTGAATGCGCCAAGCTCGACCGCGTCGCCGGTTACCTCGCCCAGCACACCGACCTCGTGTTGATCGTCGAAGGCCATTGCGATGAACGCGGCACCGAAGAATACAACCGCGCTCTCGGCGAACGCCGCGCCAGCGCGGTCCACGCGTATTTGGTCGGTGTCGGCCTCGAAGACGGCCGCATCAAGACCATCAGCTACGGCAAGGACCGTCCCGCGGTCACCGGCAGCGGGGAAGCCGTCTGGAGCAAAAATCGTCGCGGCGTCCTGGTTCCGGCCAGAAAGAACTGATCGCCTGCAATGTTGATGTAAGTTCCGAGCTGGAGCCGAACGGCAGAAAACCGTCCGGCTCCGTTTGGCTTTTTTGAATACGGATTCGTGATAGATTCAATAAGAATGGAAAAGGAGAATTATGAGCAAGATTCATGCGGAACACGTTTTTACTTCGGAGTCGGTTTCCGAAGGACATCCCGATAAAGTCTGCGACCAGATTTCCGACGCGATCCTCGACGCCTGTCTAATGCAGGACCCCGACAGCCGTGTCGCCTGCGAAACATTGACGACCACCAACCTTGTCGTCATCTCCGGCGAAATTACCACCAAGGCCAAGGTCAACTGGCAGGACATCGCGCTCGATGTGGTCCGTGAAATCGGCTACAACGATCCCAACGTCGGTTTTTGCGCCGACGACGCCAAGGTGATGGTCTGCATCCACAAGCAGTCGCCGGATATTTCGCAGGGCGTGACCGAGGGCATGGGCCTCTTCGCCGAGCAGGGCGCAGGCGACCAGGGCATGATGTTCGGCTTCGCCAGCGACGAAACCGCCGAGCTGATGCCCGCGACCATTTTGTACGCTCACCGGATCGTTGAAGAACTGGCGCGTCTGCGCAAAAACAACCCCAAAAAATACAGCTTCCTCCGTCCCGACGCCAAGAGCCAGGTTTCGATCCGTTACAAGAACGGCAAGCCGGTCGCGGTCGAAACGGTCGTGGTTTCGCACCAGCATACGCCCGAGATGAAGATCGAGGAGCTCGAAGACCTCGTTCGCAAAGTCGTCAAAAAAGTGATCCCCGCCAAGTTCCTCAAGGGCGAAGTCAAATACTTCGTCAACCCGACCGGACGCTTCGAAGTCGGCGGTCCCCATGGCGACACCGGCCTCACCGGCCGTAAGATCATCGTCGACACCTACGGCGGGGTCGGCTCCCACGGCGGCGGCGCCTTCTCCGGCAAGGACCCGTCCAAGGTCGACCGTTCGGCGGCCTACATGTGCCGCTATATCGCCAAGAACATCGTCGCCGCCAAGCTGGCCGAAAAGTGCGAAGTCCAGGTCGCCTACGCGATCGGCGTGCCCGAGCCGCTCTCGGTCAATGTCGACACCTACGGCACCGGCAAAATCGCCGACGACGCCCAGCTCGAAAAAATCATCCGCGAAGTCTTCGACCTCAAGCCCGCCGCGATTGTCAAGTCGCTCGGGCTCAAAAAGCCGGGCAAGGGCTGGAGCTACCGCGACAGCGCCGCCTACGGCCACTTCGGCCGGGCGCAGTTCCCGTGGGAGCAGACCGACAAGGTCGAGGCCCTGCTCAAGGCCGCGAAGAAGCACAAGCTCATCTGACCGATGGCCGAAGCGAAAAAAGTATTGGCGGTCGGCTCGGCGCTGGTCGATATCCTCGCCCTGGTCGAAGATCCCTTTCTCAGCCTCGCGGGCGGGGAAAAGGGCGGCATGATGATGGTGGAGGCGGAGTTTCAAGATCAATTGATCGCGAAACTCGCCCAGCCGCCGTCCTATGTCCCCGGCGGAGCCGCCGGCAACACCATTGTCGGACTCGGCATGCTCGGGCTCCCGGTGGCGATGCTGAGCAAGGTCGGACGCGACGACAACGCCGACTTCTACCGCCGCGAATTCCGCGCGGCGGGCGGCAGCGACCGGGAATTCATTGCGTGTGACGAGGCGGTCACCGGCCGCTGTTTGTCTCTGGTGACGCCGGATTCGGAGCGGACGATGCGTTCGCACCTCGGCGCGTCGCAGCTTTTGACGGTTGCGGATGTCAAAGCGGTGGATTTCAAGCAGTACGACCTGGTTTTCATCGAGGGCTATATGCTCTTTTTGCCGGAGATCGTCCAGACCGTGCTGCGCGAGGCGAAACAGGCGGGCTGTCTGACCGCGCTCGATATGGCGTCCTTTGAGGTGGTGCGGATTTTCCGCAGCGCGCTCTTTGAGCTTTTCAGCGAAAAGCTGGTCGATTTCATCTTCGCCAACGAAGACGAAGCAGCCGCGCTCCTCGATGCAAAGGATGACGAAGAGACCATGGCGCGCAAACTCGGCGAACTCTGCTCCGTCGCCGCGCTCAAGGTCGGCCGCCGCGGCTCCTATGTCGTACGGGGCTCCGAGCTCGTGCGGATCGCGCCGGTGACGGTGGAAAATCCGCTCGACACCACCGCCGCCGGGGACCTCTGGGCGACCGGGTTTCTCTTCGGCTACCTCCAGGGCTGGCCCCTCGCCGAATGCGGTTACGCCGCTTCGCTGATCTCGTCCGAAGTCGTCAAAGTCATGGGCTCCGCGCTCGCGCAGGATGTATGGAATACGATTAAACGAACCTTGAAATTGAGGAATGAATAATGGATTATCTGGTCAAAGACATCGCGCTCGCCGATTTCGGGCGCAAGGAAATTGAAATCGCCGAGCAGGAAATGCCCGGCTTGATGGCCACCCGCGCCAAATACGGGCAGGAAAAACCGCTCGCGGGAATCCGCATCATGGGCAGTCTCCACATGACCATCCAGACCGCGGTGCTGATCGAGACGCTCAAAGACCTCGGCGCCGACGTCCGCTGGGCCTCCTGCAACATCTTCTCCACCCAGGACCACGCCGCCGCCGCGATCGCCGCCGCCGGAGTGCCGGTTTTCGCCTGGAAGGGCGAAACGCTCGAAGAATACTGGGAATGCACCTACCGCGCGCTGACCTGGCCGGACGGCTCCGGCCCGCAGCAGATCGTCGACGACGGTGGCGACGCCACGCTGCTGATCCATCGCGGGCGCCTCGCCGAAATCAATCCGGCCATCCTCGACGAGCCGACCGATGTTTATGAAATGCAGGTCATCAACGACCTCCTGAAGCGCGTCCTCAAGGAAGATCCGCGCCACTGGCACCGGGTCGCCGAAGCGATGCGCGGCGTCTCCGAAGAGACCACGACGGGCGTTCACCGTTTGCTCCAGATGGAGGCCAAGGGCCAGCTGCTGTTCCAGGCCGTCAACGTCAACGACTCGGTTACCAAGAGCAAATTCGACAACGTTTACGGCTGCCGCCACTCGCTGACCGACGGGATCAAGCGGGCGATGGACGTGATGCTTTCCGGCAAAACCGTGATGGTTTGCGGCTACGGCGACGTCGGCAAGGGCTCCGCCGAGGCGCTTCACAACGAACGCGCCCGGGTTCTGGTCAGCGAAGTCGACCCGATTTGCGCCCTTCAGGCCTGTATGGCGGGCTACAAGGTCTGCCCGGTCGAGGACGCGCTCGCCGAAGCCGACTTGTACGTCACCACCACCGGCAACTGCGACATCATCACCGCCGAGCATATGGCCGCGATGAAGGACCAGGCGATCGTCTGCAACATCGGCCACTTCGACAACGAAATCCAGGTTTCGCGCCTCG
>JAVBUI010000138.1:0-8381 GCA_031555495.1 Victivallaceae bacterium
CGCTGCTGGCCGAACGCTGTCGAAATTTCCCTTCTTTCATCCCGTTGCCCGCAGTGCATCCCGACTACGGCTTCTGGCGGCATTTGCAGAGTCCGGCGGCGGCGCTCTACCCCGGCTTTCACCGTTATTCGCTGCTCGACGAAAAGGCCGTGACCATGGCCAGGGGCCTCGCCGCCAACGGCGTCATACCGGTGATCATCCTCCGTGAAGAGGACGAGCGCGGACAACATCCGCTCTGCCGGATTCCGGAGATACCCGCCTCGGACCTGGAGCAATTCGCCCGGCTCTGCCCCGAAACGCCGGTGATCGCGCTCAATGCTTATGCCGGTGAATTCGCCTGCTGGAAAGCGCCGAATCTCTATGCCGACATCGCTTTTGCCGAGAGTTATCCGGCGTTGACCGAAGTCCTGGAGGTCTTTCCGGCCCGGCGCCTCCTGTTCGGAAGTCACGCCCCGTTTTTTTGCGCCGGAGCGGCGCTGAGCAAACTTCAAACCAGTCAACTGCCACCGGACGAACTCACAGCAGTCGGCAGCAGCAATGCGGAAAGGATTTTTCATGACAGAATCAACTTTGGCCATTGACGGCGGCCCTTCCTCAAAAACCACCCCGTTCGGCAGCGGCGAGCGTTACGGCGAGCCGGAAATGGCGGAGCTCCGCGACGTTTTCGCCCACGGCAGTCTGATCTACTGGGGCGGGTACAAGGTCGGACAATTCTGCGAGACCGTCAAAGCATACTTTCACACCGGCTATTGCGCCGGCGGCTCCTCCGGCTCGGCGGCGCTCCACGCGGCCATTGCCGCTTGTGAAATCGAGCCGGGCTGCGAAGTCGTCACCGCGCCCATTACCGATATGGGGAGCCTGATCGGCATCCTCTATCAGAATTTGATCCCGGTCTTCGCCGACGTCGATCCCCATACCTACAACATCACGGCCGAGTCCATCGAAAAGGTGCTGACGCCGCGCACCCGCGCCATCGTAGTGGTCCACCTCGCCGGCAATCCCTGCGACCTGAAGCCGATCCTTGAACTGGCCCGGCGGCACAAGCTGGCTGTAATCGAGGACTGCGCCCAGGCTTACGGCGCGCTTTACGACGGCAAATACGTCGGCACCTGGGGCGACATCGGAGCTTTTTCGCTCAATGAGTCAAAACACCTGAGTTGCGGCGACGGCGGCTTTATCATCACCGACGACGCCGAACTTTATGGCCGCTGTCACAATTATCTCGACAAATATTACGACCGCCTCGGGCGCGGCGACCGCCTGACGCGCCTCGCGCCATGCTACCGCGCCAGCGAGATGCAGTACGCCGTCGCCAAGGCCCAGTTTGCCCGCCTGGACGAGCTTCTGGCGCGCCGCCGGAAATTCGCCGATCTTCTCTCGGCGGGGCTGGACGGCATCGCCGATCTCGCGCTGCCGCGCGTCCTGCCCGGGGCGGTGAGCTCCTGGTGGTTTTATATGTTTCGCCTCACTCCCGGCGCGTTCCGGGGCGACGGCACGGAATTCGCCCGCGCGCTCAACGCCGAGGGAATTCCGGCCCAGGCGGGCTACATCCGCCGCCCGATTTACCTTGAGAAACTCTTTACCGAAAAGAGCTTCTTCCCGGGCAACATCTGGCCGGCCGAAGTCGTCTCCGGACAAAGTTACCACTATGCCGAGGGCCTCTGCCCGGTCGCCGAAGAGGTGCTCAAGACCGCCGTCCGGCTGCCGGTGAGCGAATTTTTCAGCGAAGAAGACGCGCATGACCTGATCAGGGCCGTACACAAAGTCGCCGCCGGCTTGCGACGCTGAAAAGAACCGACAGCCAATCTCAAGATATTCGGCCCATTTCGAGCAATATCCGCGTATCCGCATTTTTCCGTTTACGGGCTTGACGAAGCGCGGTATTTGCCGGGTGAAACGCCGTAAAGACGCTTGAAGATCTTGGAGTAATAAAATTCGTTGGCGAAGCCGACTTCCGGCGCAATATTTTTCAGAGGTTGTCCGCTTTGAAGCAGCGGCAGCGACTGTTCCACGCGAATTCGAAGCAAGGATTGGATCAGGGTTTCGCCCGATTCGCGCCGATAGCGGTGGGCGAGTCCCGATTCGCTGACGCCGAGCGCCTTCGCCACGGCCTTCACCGTGATGGGATGCCGGTAGTTCTGCTCCAAATATCCCTTGACCCGGTCGCCCAATCCCCGGCTGCTGGCCAGTTCGTAAAGATAACCGGAAGCTTCGGGCGGCGGCAATTTTTCCAGCAGGTCGAGGACGCGGCAGAACAGCGCACAGCTTTCCCAATAAGTCTGGTTTCCCCCGGAGGCCATCCGGGCGATTTCGACCAGCAGATGCAGAATCCGACGCTCCTGATCGACAATCCGGGCGAGCCCGCCTGGATTGTCGGTCAGTTTTCGCAGCGCCTGATTTTCTCCGCGAAAAATCAGCCAGGCAGAGCGATAGGTCGGACCGGGCCGGATATCCTCTTCGTATTTCCGCCCCGGCGGGTAAAGATGGACGATTCCGCACGGACGCGGCAGCCACGGCGTAAATTCCGTTCGGGCGGCCCCGCAGTTGCTGATGCTGTAATCCAGAACCCACCGCCCCGGAAAGGAACAATGGCTGGTGCGCGCGCTTTCGACCTGAAATTTTCGATCGATTGCAGCGTCAAGAATCATGATCGGCTTGGCTTCGCTGAAATGAAATCCAGGCATGGCGGTGTTTTTTCATTTTTGCAGAATCGTGTATTTTTTTGCGATTCTATTGATTTTTTTTGTACTCAACATTAGTTATAATATATCGTGAATCAGATAGATTTCAAGAAAAATCAGGAAAAGCCGCAACGGTGAATTTTCCGAACCGGTTAACCCAAAAAAACGGAGGAGCAGGAACGATGAGGAAAAAATGCGCGGTGTTTCACGGAGCGGAAAAACCGTTCGAGATCCGTGAATTCGAAACGGCGGCCCCGGCGGCAGGCCAGGTCGGGCTGGAATTGGTTTCAAGCGGGATCTGCGGAACCGACGTCCATATTATTCAGGGCTTCCTGTCGATGCCGGATTTCCCGCTGGTCATCGGGCATGAATTCATCGGGAAAATCGACGCCCTGGGGGAAAATGCCGGGACCGACGCGCTGGGCAATCCCCTGCTCTGCGGCGACCGGGCGATCGCCTGTGTGGCGCTGCCCTGCGGCCAATGCTTCAACTGTCGGCGCGGCGAAACCGCCAGTTGTCTCGCCTTTGGAGTGACCTATGCGAAAAATGTCCATGACGCGCCGCATTTCCACGGCGGCTTCGCGGAATATCTCTATTCGCCGGCGGAAAATCTGGTCCGGCTGCCCGACACGGTGGACCCTTTGGCGGCGGCGGCGTTTCCATGCGGCGGCCCGACGGTGATCCGGGCTTGCTCCTACGGAGGCGGGCTGGAAAAAGACGAGCTGGTGGTAATTCAGGGCAATGGTTCGCTCGGACTTTTCGCCCTGGCCTGGGCAAAGGAGCACGGCTGCCGCGTCGCGGTAATCGGTTCGGCTTCGAATCCGGAGCGCGCGGAACTGACCCGGGAGCTGAAACCAGACGTCTTTTTCGATTATCGCCGAAGCGACGAGTCGGAAATCCGGCAAAGGGTCCTGGCGCTGGCCAGGGAAGCGGGGCGCGGCGACGGCGCGGATGTGGTCATTGAAACCAGCGGCGGGGCCGCCGCTTTTCCCCTGGGCCTTTCGCTCTTGCGGACGCGCGGACGCTATTTTGTGCCGGGACAGTATTCCAACCGGGGGCCGGTGGCGATCGAGCCCCAACTGATTACGTTTCGCGCCCTGCGGATTTTCGGCAGCGGGCAGTACACCTTTGCCGACATTGGGAGCTATCTGGATTTTCTCGCCGCCCGCCCGGAACTGCAGCGGATTTTCCGGAGGCTGGTCAAGACCTGTCGCGTAGCCGATGCCGATGCCGCCATGGCCGACGCGGTTGCCGGCCGGGCGGTCAAAACGGTTTTCACCGGAGATGAAGAATGAGCAACTGGCGCGAAATTCTGAAACAGGAACGGCGGACCGCGCAACCCGGCGATCCCTTTGCGCCGGAGCGCCGTTACAACCTCTGCTGCTATTATCAGGGCGTTTATTACGGCTTGAATCCCCTGGCGGCGGAGCCGGAATGCGTCCGGCATGCCAGGGCCCTGGCTTTCGCCCTGGCGCATCTGCCGCTGGAGTTTCATCCGGAACAAGAGTTTTTCGGCGGCGCGGAGACCTTCCGGGCGGACGTGCTGCCGCCGGAAATTGCCGGGGAGGAATACGATGCGGCGCTCTCCCGGTTCCGGGAACGCGGCGTCCGCAATTTCGCGGTCGGCTGGTCGCATACCATTCCCGATTACCGCGAATTGATGACCGGCGGACTGGGCTCGTTTCTCCGTCGCGCCGAAGAGGCGTTTCAACGCAATCCCGTACCGGAAGCCGAGGCGATGCTGATCGCCTTGCGCGGCGTATCGGCGTTTTTCCTCCGCGCCGCCGAATTTCACGCGGCGTCCCGCCCGGAAGCGGCGCGCCGCCTGCGCCGCGTGGCCGACCGGAGGCCGGAAACCTTCGCCGAGGCACTGCAGTTGATGTGGCTGATCTTCGTCATCCTGGAATCCGAGGGACGCACGCACAACGCCCTGGGGCGCGTCGACCAATATCTTTACGACGCCTATTTGCGGAGCGCTTTGACGCATGACGAAGCGCTGGATTTGCTCTGCCAGGTCTGGGCCAAAGTGGAAGGATTTCACGAGGTCACCAACATCTGTATCGGAGGCGTGACGCCGGAGGGAGAAGATGCGGTTAACGAATTGAGTTATCTGGTGTTGGAGGCGACCGGCCTGGTGCATTCGGCCTCGACGAATCTCTCCGCGCGGCTGGGCGAAAAGACGCCGGACGATTTTTTTCTGGCCTGTATCGATTTGATCCGGACCGGCATCGGTTTTCCCGCCGTGTTCAACGACGGCGTGAATATTCCGATGCTGACGCATCTGGGAATTCCGGAGGAAGCGGCGCGTGATTACGCCCTGGTCGGCTGTGTCGAGACGCAGGTGCCGGGCCGGCAAATCGCCTGGAGCGACGGCCGCTTCAATATGCCCCGGATTTTCACCGACGTTGTGATGCGCCTTGCCGAATTTGATTCCTATGAAGCGCTCTGGAGCGCTCTGGTCGAGGGCTTGCGCGCGGGGTTGACGAAGTACCGGGACGATTACAACCGGATGCTGAATGCGTTTCCTCCGGAACGTTTTCCCGATCCGCTGCTCTCCGCTTTGACGCGTGATTGCATCGCGCGCGGCAAAGACCTCAATGGCGGCGGGAGCGAATTTCCCCGCTTGCACGGCATCGGCATGATGGGGCTGGCGACGCTGGCGGACGCTCTGACCGCCGTGCGGAAACTGGTTTTTCGCGAAAAGCGGATTCCGGCCGAACGCCTGGTGGCCGCGCTGAAAAACGATTTCGCGGGCGAGGAGGAGCTCCGGCTCCTGCTGGTGAACGGTGCGCCGAAATACGGCAACGACGACGATGAATGCGACGAAATCGCGGCAGAACTCGTCGGGCTCTGCGGCCGCCTGACCGAATCGTTTCGCACTTCGGACGACGGCTGGCTCCAGAGCTGCATGGGCTCCAATATCCAGAATATCTCTGCCGGAGCCGAAGTCATGGCGACGCCGGACGGGCGGCACGCCGGGATGCCGCTTTCGGACGCCGCTTCACCGTGCGGCGGGCGCGACCGGAACGGGCCGACAGCCTTTGTCAACTCGATCGTTCGTCCCGATTATTCACAGCAGAATTGCACGGTGGTAAACATGCGCTTTCTCCCGGAAATGTTCGAGTCCGAAGCGGGAAATCTCAGGATGCTCGCGCTTCTGCGGCGTTTTGTCGCCGGCGGAGGACAGGAGATGCAATTCAACGTGACCAGCAACGACGTATTGGAAAGGGCCATCGCCGAACCGGAGCAATATGGCGATTTGATCGTCCGGATCAGTGGTTTCTCCGCTTTTTTCACCAAACTCGCCCCGGAGGTCCAGCGTGATATCCTGCGGAGGTACGCTCATGGAGTGTGAAGCGACCGGACGCGTGGCCAATATCCAACGCTGTTGCGGCGGCGACGGCCCCGGTATTCGCACCACGGTGTTTTTGCAAGGATGCCCGTTGCGTTGCGTCTGGTGCCATAATCCGGAGATGCATTCCTTCGCGCCGCGCGTATCTTTTTTGGCGGCGGCATGCATCGGTTGCGGGCGGTGTGTCGCAAAGAGGGGATGCCGCCGGAATGCCGAAAACGCCTGTACCGGTTGCGGACGGTGTGTCGCGGAGTGTCCTGCGGCGGCGCTGACGCTCAACGGGCGCGCCATGAGTGTCGGCGAGGTAATGAGCGTCGTCCGGCGCGATCGTTTCTATTATGACCGGACCGGGGGCGGGATGACGCTCTCCGGCGGCGAACCGGCGGCCCAGCTCGAATTCTCGCTCGCCTTGCTGGACGCGGCCCGTGCAGAGGGCATACACACCGCAATGGAAACCTCGGGCGCGGTTCCCCGCGACCGTTTCGCAGAGGTGGCGGGACGATGCGATTTATATCTCTTTGATCTGAAGGCTTCGCGGAAGCGATACCATGCGTTGACCGGCGGCGCTCCCGGGCTGATCCTGGACAATTTGCGGATGCTTTCCGACGGCGGCTGCCGGATTGTTCTGCGGGTGCCGCTGGTGGCGGGACAAAATCTGGACGGGGAGTTGCTGGCTCTGGCAAAGACATGCGCCGCACTGCCGGGAGTGGAGGCGGTCGAGCTTTTGCCTTATCACGACCTCGGACGGGGCAAAGCAGCCATGCTCGGCGACCCCGAATCTGATTGGCAGGCAATGTCCTCCCCCCCGGATGAACTCGTGGAACGCTGGCGGAAAATCCTGAGCAAATAAATTTTTCACCCCGCTAAAAAAACAAATGGAAGGAAATTGCATGAAACGAATATTGTTCATTGTCTCGGTATTCGCAGCAGCAGCAGCCATTTCGGCCGACCCGCTCCCCGATCAACCGCGGCTGGAGCCGAATAAACTATTCAAATGCACCGAGCAAGACGGCGTCATCACCGTCGCCAACTCCGCGCCATCCCGTTTTTGCACGGCATTTTTCAAAGTTGACCTCGCCTGGCAACCGGACCTCGCGCTCCGTTTTGAATATCGCAGCAGCGCTGTCGACGGCGGCGCGCTGCCGGACCTGGTGGCAGTCAATTTCTTTTTGCCCGACCAGAGGACGGCATATTCCGGAATGAAAGCCGGTGCTGAATGGAAAGAGGCGGTCATCCCCTTCTCCTCGCTGAAATTGACCAAGGGCAATCAACCGCTGAACACCGAAAACCGCTTCGTCCGGATCACCATCTACAGCCGTTTCGCCGATTCCCGCGCCCCCGGAATGACGACGCTCGAGCTCCGCAACGTCAGGATCGACCGTTATGCCGCCCCGGCCGTGCCGCGGGAAAAACTTCCGGCGACGCTCGGCCCCGACCGGCTGCAAAAAGTCAAGGGCATGACCTGCAATGTGCTGCCGGAAGGCATTATCGAGGTTTCCGGCGATCAACCGTCGCGTTTTTGCACGGCATCGCTGAAATTGGATAATCTCATCCATCGCCCCGATTTGGTCTTGTCACTCGAATATCGCAATCCGCCACAGGACTGCCGCGGATCAAACCTGAATTCGGTTACCTTTCTGGACGAAGCGGGACGCTCGACCGGCGCCTCCTTTCCGGCGAGTTCCGAGTGGCAGCAAGCGACGATTTCCTTTGCCTCGCTCAAGCCGCCCGGCCCTTTTCTGGCGGTCAATCTCAGCTACCGTATTGTCGACGACGAAGCGCCGACCAAGATGAAATTCGAATTCCGGAATTGCCGGATCGAAGTCGATCCAAACTACAATCCACTCATCAATGCCCGTATTTCCTACAGTGCGTTGCCGCTTTTTGACTGGAGAAAGGAGGCCGGGGCGACCGCATACCGGCTCGAATACGGCGCCGACCCGGATTTCTCCGGAGACAAAACCTCGACCGTCGAAGTCCGGTGGAATTTTCACAGCCCCTCCGCCGCGCTCGCACCCGGCACGGTCTATTACCGGGTGACCGCCCTCCCTTCCGGCAAAGAGGTTGTCCGCGACAAACTGGTGATCCCGGAACGCTGCCACAGCTGGACGCTCCCCCTCTATGACTTCGCCCGGATCGCCGCAACGCCCCGCCCGCGGCTGCTGCCGCTGGCGCTGTCGGATCATCAAGGCGATCCCCAGGCTCTGACGCCGCAAGCGGAAACATTGCTTTCCTTCCAGCTTCCTCCCAACCCGGAGCCATACCGTGAGGGCGCCGATCCTGAAATCCGCACCTGGATCGAGTGGTACGACAAAATCGCCTTCGGCGTGGTCGCCCTCGCCGGCCTC
>JAVBUI010000090.1:0-3287 GCA_031555495.1 Victivallaceae bacterium
ACCCCGGTGGTCAGGTATTCGTCGAAGGTGTCGACATCCCGGAACGATTGGGCCGACCTGGTGTCCCAGTAGCCGGCAAAACTCCCGCCGACCAGGAAAATCAGGAGACCCATGCCGCCCGCGTAGAGAAAGACGTTGAACCTCGGCAGCGTGCGGTTGAGAAGCCCGGCGAGGTAGAAGCCGAGCGCCAGGACGCACCAGACGAAGCTCCCCATCGCCAGCCCGCACCCGCTGGTGGCGCTCTGGGTGAGGATGATCATCAACAGCAGCAGCACGACCCGGAGCAACTGCGACGAGCCCGCCCCGGGCGCGCTGTAGAGGCGTTTGAGGATGTACGGAATTGGCAGCACGGCCAGCGCGGCCACGGCGTAGGTCCGGCTCTCGAGGTCCCAGTCGTAAGCCACCACCGGCAGCGCCAGCGCATACAAGAGAAAGAGCGCGTTGCCGCGGAAGAGATAAGCCAGCGCCGCCGCCGGGACTAGTACCGCCATCAGGAATTCGCCCGTGGTGCCGGGCAGGTGGTAGATTTGCGAGACGATCGACAGCGCCGAAGCGAACGAGGCGGCGACCAGGATCGAGACGCATTCGCGGAACGGCGCGCGGTCGTTCCGGCGCAGCAGCACCCAGAGTCCGGCGAGACTGAACAAAGCCAGCGGCCCGAACGCCCAGGCGAGTCGGGTCGCGGGCGAAAGCACATTCCAATTGTGGGCGACGATCATAATGATGCCGCCGCCGCCGAGCAGCCCGCTCAGAATGCCGAGGAAGACCGCGATCCGGGCCCGGATGGAGGCATGGACTTCGGTCGTATCGAGGTAGTGTGTGCGCAAGCGGTCGGCGGAGTCACGATCGATGACGCCGTTTTCAATCAATTGCGGGAGCTCCCGGCGCAGTTTTTCGCTGAATTTTTCGCGTGAAATCATCGGCTTGCCTCCCGTTTGCGCCCGAGGGCCTTCATGACCTGCTGGAGGTCGCTCCAGACCTCGCGCTTGGCCGCTTCGCGGCGAAGGAGGTAGGCAGGGTGAAAGGTCGGCATCAGGGGAATCGCGCAATAAGCCATCCAGTTCCCCCGCGCCCGGGTGATCGAAATTGGTTCCTTGAAGAGCCCCGCCATCGCAGTGGCGCCCAGCGCGACGATGACTTTGGGCTTGACCAGCTCGATCTGCCGCTGCAGATAAGGCAGGCAGGCTCCCATTTCATCCGGCAGCGGCGCGCGGTTCCCCGGCGGGCGGCACTTGACCACGTTGGCGATGAAGACCTCGTCGCGGCGGAAGGTCATTGCGTTGATCATCTTGTCGAGGAGCTGGCCCGCCGCGCCGACAAAGGGCCGGCCGGTGGCGTCCTCGTCCGCGCCGGGGCCCTCGCCGATGAACATCAGTTCGGCATGGGGATTGCCTTCGCCGAAGACCGTGTTGCGCCGTTGTTCGCAGAGCTGACAGCGGCGGCAGCCGTGGACGATCCGCGCCAGCGCATCAAGGTCGGCCGTCGCGAAGTCCGGAGGCGGCTGTTGCGGCGGCGGGACCGGCGCGGGGTGCGCGGCGTGAACGGCACGCGGCGCCGCCTGTTTCGGCTCCGGCGGTCTGACGGGCGCGGGAGCGGGGCGGGCGGGCGGCGGAGGGGCGGTCTCGTTTTTTAGAAATTCCGCCCAGACGGCGGCGTCGAGCTCGACCGCGCGGCATTTTGGCGCGGCGTTCCCGATGGCGGTCTCAAGTTGGCGGTAAAAACTACTATTCATCGTCATATTTCCGAAATTGGCTCTTGCCGAAGCGGCAAAGCGGTGTTACTTTAATATAATACAGGTTTGACGGTTTGTAAACCTTTTCGGCAGGATTTTTCGGCATGAACGCCAATCCCGGCCGTGAATATTTTTTTGCAACCAAACATGGAGAAGTAGAAATGAAAGTCGTAGTCGCGTATTCCGGCGGTCTGGACACGTCCGTCATCGTCAAGTGGGTCAAGGAAAAGTACAACGCCGAAGTGGTCGGCTTCTGCGCCGACGTCGGGCAGGAAGAAGAGCTCGACGGCGTCGAGGCCAAGGCGATCCGCACCGGCGCTTCGAAGTGCTACGTCGAAGATTTGACCGAGGAATTCGCCCGTGACTTCATTTTTCCGATGATGCAGGCCAACGCGATCTACGAAGGCACCTACCTCCTCGGCACCTCGATCGCCCGTCCCCTGATCGGCAAGCGCCTGATCGAAGTCGCCCGCGCCGAAAAGGCCGACGCGATCTGCCACGGCGCGACCGGCAAGGGCAACGACCAGGTCCGTTTTGAACTGACCGCCTACGCGATGGAGCCCAACATCAAAGTGATCGCGCCGTGGCGCGAATGGGATTTTACCGGCCGCATGGACCTGATCGAGTATGCCAGACAAAACGACATTCCCGTCACCTCGACCGCGGCGAAGCCGTACAGCATGGACCGCAATTTGCTCCACATCAGCTTCGAGGGCGGCGTGCTGGAAGATCCGTGGAACGAATTCCCGGAAGACATTGCGGTGATGACCAAGCCGCTGTCCCAGGCGGCGGACGAGCCCGAAGACGTGATCATCGCCTTTGAAAAAGGCATTCCCGTCAAGGTCAACGGCGTCGAATATTCCCCGGCGAACATTATGCGCACCTTGAACGCGATCGGCAAGAAGCATTCGGTCGGCCGCGTCGATATCGTCGAAAACCGCTTCGTCGGGATGAAGTCGCGCGGCGTGTACGAAACGCCGGCCGGAACGATTCTCCACCAGGCGCACCGGGCTCTGGAGTCGATCACGATGGACCGCGAAGTGATGCATCTGCGCGACAGCTTCATTCCGCGTTATTCGGATATGGTTTACAATGGGTTCTGGTACGCGCCGGAGCGCGAAATGCTGCAATCGGCGATGACCGAGAGCCAGAAATTCGTGACCGGCGAAGTCCGGGTCAAGCTTTTCAAGGGTGCGTGCCACGTGACCGGCCGCCGTTCGGAGTACAGCTTGTACGACGACGCGATCGCGAGCTTCGAGGGCGCGGAAGCGTACAACCAGAAGGACGCCGAAGGCTTCATTCGACTGAACGCCCTGCGGCTCCGGGTGCTCGCGCGCAGCAAACAGCGCCGTTACTAAGTAGGAGCGAAGCGCACCAGCGCGGAGCGACGGGTCCAGGGCCACGCGGCCCTGGTGCAGAGTCAAGATGGTGTATTCAAAATCAAGCCGTTTTTCCTCTTTTTTCTTGATTTTTTTCATCGAAGAGGCGATCTTCAATTACCATGGCTCGCAAAATCAGTAGAATTTTCCTCATGCATGCGCATTGAGCCGTCATC
>JAVBUI010000186.1:0-4288 GCA_031555495.1 Victivallaceae bacterium
AGGTTTTGTTTTCGGGATATTTGTCGTTGGGGAAAATCATTTTGCACTTGGTGCACTGGATCGATTTGCCGTCGGGCTGGAGGACGGCGTTGCCCGCCCAGGCGAATTCGGGCTGGGTGCCGCAATTGGGACAGAGGCACTTGAAGAACGCGTCCTCGACGGGAACCATGTTTTCGATGCCCGCTTGATCGAGCGCCATCCACTGGTCGGCGCGCTGTTTCTGGGCGGCGTAGGACTCTTTGGCCCAGTCGTAGCGCTTGAGGTTTTCGCGGGCGCGCAGGATATCGGGCTCTTTGACCGAGCCGTCCGGTTGCTTGTCTTTGGCCGGAGCGTCGGCGTAAGGGGCCAGCGCCGTCCATTTGCTCAAGACCTTGGGGCCGTCGGCGAATTCAAAATCGGAGAAGGTGACTTCGATTGGGACATTTGGGGTGGTCGAGCCGAGCCAGATTTCGATCATGTCGACCCGGTCGGCGGGTGCGCCGCTGACACGCTCTTCTTCCCACGGAATGCCGACGCCGGTTCCTTCGGAGAGGGCCGCGTCGATGACGGATGACTCGGCGAAGACTTTGCCCCAGAGCATGAAACTCCAGACGGGTTTGGCGGTGTCGCCGAGGTTGTAAAACCGCGCCGCCAAGGCGACGATCGGGGCGGGAGTGGTGGTGCTTACCTTGAATTTGAGCTGGCGCCCCTCCATTTTGAGCGGCGCGGGAAACTTGATCCGGGCGGTGGTGTAAAAGGTCTTCTGCTGATCTTTGGTGACGGCGGAGAACTTGAGCGCTTTTTTGCCGTCGAGGTCGACGGCTTCAAATTTGCCGCCGTGGCAGCTCAGGGCGGCGGGGTTGACCAGGGCCTTGAGTGCGGCGGCTTCGGTGAGGGCCGGTATTGCGGGCGCGGCGGCTCCGGCGGGCTCGATCACGAAGTCCGAAAACACCGCCTCGATCGGCGCATTTTCGGTCCGGCTGCCGAGCCAGAGCTGGAGCCGGTTGATTTTGTTCGCGGGGGAGCCGGAAACGGCCTTCTGCTCCCAGCTCAAAACGCCTTTGCAGTCGGGACGGACGACGCACTCGAAGTCGCCGCCCGCAAAGGGCGAGGTGTAATTGAACGCGCTCCAGGCGGGTTTGGTTTCTCCCTCGTTGTAGGCGCGGACATAAAGCGCCATCACCGCCTCCGGGGTTTTGCTCGATACCTTGAACCGGAGCTGCTTGCCGGTCAGGTCGACCGGCTCGGCGAAGAGGATCGACGAGGTGCGGTACTGGGCCGAAACTCCCGGATTCGCGGCGGTCGTGCCGCTGATGCGGATTGCCGGTTTGCCGTTTTCGGTGACGGCGACAATGGCGCCGCTCTCTTTTTTCAGTTGGTCGGGCCGGTAAAAGTCGACTGCGGCGGCGGAACAGAGCAGGGCGCCGGACAGGAACAAAATGACGGGAATCTTCATGATCTTTTCCTTGGTTTGAAAGGATGGCGGAAAAAGTGATTCAAAAACATTCTAATAATGAGTATATCATGACCCGTTCTCAAAATCAAGCCGTTTTTTTGATTTTTCATGAAAATATGGGAGCGCCAGGTTGGTTTCCGGCGCCGGGCGGACATAGCGGAAGTTTTGCTCGCCGCCGCCGGACGATATTTTCAGCTGGTAAAGCCGCAATCCCAGAATTGGAGACTTTCGGGGTTGGCTGCGATACGGTTGATAAAAGGGTCGGAACTCAAGGTCGCCGACGGCTGGTACGATTTCACGTGGAAATCGAGGTACATGATGTTGAAGCCGTTCTGGTGGCGGCGGATCGGTATTTCCGGCGCATCCGCGGTTAAACCGCCCGTGCCGGAAGTTGCTAGATAGCCCCTGCCGTCGGAAGATGCGGCGATGTTGATGCGCCCGTCGGCCATGCCGAAGGAGGCGGCAGGCTTCTTGATCGCGCCGATTCGGCTCGATGGCCGGTTTGTCGAAGCGGAGGTGTAGCCGTAGGGGATTGCCGACGTGCCGGCGGCATTCCAGGCGTTGGTGGTGTTGCAGCCGTAGGTGCTTCGGATGTAATTATAAGTCATATACGCGTCCGGGTTCGGGGCGGAGGGACAGAGGAAGGTTTTGAAATTCTTCAGCAATGCGTTGGTGCTGTATCGGTTGGTGATGCCGAGGCTCGGCAGGATCGCATAAAAAACGTCGTTGGATACCGTATATTTGGGACTGCCTCCGTCGAAGGCGGGCGGCAGGAAGTCGGTGTAGTCGGTGGCATAGCCGAGATTGCCCATGCCGATTTGTTTGAGGTTATTGCGGCAGGTTGTAGTGTGGGCGCTTTCGCGCGCTTTGTTGAGGGCGGGCAGCAGCATGGCGGCCAGGATCGCGATGATTGCAATCACGACCAGGAGTTCGATCAGCGTGAATTTTTTTTTCATCGGCAGCTCTCCTTAGGTAAAACGTGATTGGTTTCAATTTTGGCCCGTCCAGAAGATTTGACTCATTGTGCCGTAGGTCGTGTCGGAAATTTCTCCGGTACTTACGGTGTCGGCGTGGTTGTCGAAATAGAGCACGTTGACCTTGCCCAGGTGGCGGAAGTGAACGAGTTCGTCACCGCCCTCGACGGTGCTTGAAGGCCAGGCGTCCTGTCCGAAGCCGACGGTCGCCGCCCAGTCGATCGGGGACGGGCGGGTGATGTTCAGCCGCCCGTCGGCGAGCATCATCGTGGCGACGGCGGCGTTGACGCTGCCGAGCTTGACGCCGGGGCTGACTATGCTGCCCATGTAAGGGAAGCGGCCGCTGGAAGCGTTGTAGCCGTAACACGAAACCAGGCCATTGTACTGGTGTTTGTATCTGGCGGCGGGGCACTGGTAGGTTTTGGCCCGGATCCAGGTGTCCGGGCTGCTGCCGGAAGCGGTGCTCGGGAAGGCGCCGCCGACGACGTAGGGATAAATTGCTTTGTGAAGAGAGGTTGCGGTCCAGAAGCCGTAGGGAAGCTGGTCGTCGCTGTCGGCGCAATAGGTGATTACGCCGGTTCCCTGCTGCTTGAGGTTGTTGATGCACTGCGTGGAGCGGGCCCGGTCGCGTGCTTTCGACAGGGCGGGAAGCAGCATTCCGGCAAGGATGGCGATGATGGCGATTACGACCAGAAGCTCGATCAAGGTGAAGTTTTTTTTCATGTAACACGCAACTCCTTTTTTGAGGTGGCGAAACGTAGTGAATCAAAAACTCTTTTGGAAATAATTATATACTAGCTATTCCCAAAAACAAGCCCGGGTTGTTTATTTTTTTGCAAAAATGTGGATTTTTTTTGCTTTATACGTAACTTGATTAGTCGGTTTTTAGTGCTTGGTTTCGAGCGATTTGAAGTACTGGCACTTTTGCGGATTATAGTCGATCTTCAGCCGGACGATTCTGCCGTCGGCGCGGAAAAAATCGCCGAAGAGATAGCGGATGGTGCCCGCGTCGATTTTGTTGGCGGACCGGGGCGTGAATTCAAGGAACAGCCGGAACGGCCCCCCCGCCGCCTCTTCGGCGCGCAGTTCGGCCAGGGTCTGGCGGTAGAAACCGTAGTGAATGCCGTATTCCCGCGGGTGTCCGCCGCCCTCTTCGACGAAGAGCAGAGTCGGTGCCGTCAGTGCGATCGCCGACGCCGCCCAGGCCGCCGCGAGACCGGTCCGGAGCCGCGGACGGAGGCGCGAAAAACCGTAGGCGGAAATCAGCGCAAGCGCCGGAAGCGGCAGGAAGAAATAGAAAAAATAAAGATGAATCCCGAACAGCAGATAAAACAGCAGCACCGATGCGCCGAGCGCAATGGCCGATCGGACTGGCGCGGGGAGGCGTCTGCCCCGCCTGAGCCGCCGGAGCGCGGCGCCGACGCCGATCCACGGAATGACGGCGGCGGCGAAGGCGAAGAGTTTCGCCGCCGCGCCGCCGAACATGCGTTCGACCGGCAGCAGCCGGGGCGTGAAGTATTCGTAGAGGAAGCCGCCGCCGAAGCATTCGGCGGTCTGGCGGCAGAATTCGACCGCTTTGGCCCAGCCCGCGGTCGGGTCGGCGAAGCGCTGGTATTGCCATTCAAACAAAAGATAATACAAGTAAGGCGAGGCGATCAGAAGCGACCCGAGCGCAGCGAACGCAAGGTGTTTCCAGTGGAAACGCGCCCGGCAAAAGAGGTACAGCAGTCCCGGCAGCAGGAAAAAACCGGACAAATGGATCATCCCCGCCCCGACCGACAGCATGAATGCGGCGGTCATACTCCACGGTTTCCGCCGCCCGATTGCATGGGAGGCGAGACAGAGGATCACGACCATCGCCGGAGGCATGAACATCTGC
>JAVBUI010000067.1:0-4825 GCA_031555495.1 Victivallaceae bacterium
GCGGCTGGAGCCGGGAAGACGATGGTGTTTGCGCCGATGTCCGGCTGGAATTGAGCTGCCGGGACGTTTCGATGCGGGAAGGGGGCTTCTCGCTGTACCCTGAATTTTTCGGCGGGGATTTTCTGCTTGAACGTCCGGAAACCGGACACTTCATCTGTCGCCTCGGCGCCGATCCCGCGAGATTGACCCCGGCGCGGCGGCTCCGATTTCACCGGGCGGTCTCTTCGCTGCCGCTGATTCCGCTGATCCGGCGCGGCGATGCGGCGTTGATTCACGGCGCGTTGATCGGGAATGGCGGACGCGGATGTTTGATTCTCGCGGCAAGCGGTACCGGCAAGAGCACCTGCTTTGACCGGCTGCCGCCGGAGTGGAACCGGTATTCCGACGATGCGGCACTGTTGATTCGTATGCCGGACGGACGTTATTTCGCTCACCCGCTTCCGACCTGGAGCCGCTTTTTTCACAATTTGCCGCCCCGCCTTTACCGGGGAGAACTGGCGGTTCCGGTTGAAAAAGTTTATCTCCTGACCCAGCACTCCGTCGACGGGATCGAAACGCTCGAGCCGCTTCAGCGCCGGCTCGGCGTGATTCCGGGAGTAAATTACCTCAATCACATCCTCAGGCAGGGACTTTCCGATACCGAACTGCGGGAACTCAATTTGCTCGAGCTGAATTTCGCCCGCCGGCTCTGCGAAGAACTGCCGGTCAACCGGCTCTTCGCCACCTTGCACGGTAATTTCTGGGACTATTTGTAACTTCAGACCAGCCGTTCAAAAAGCCGCCATGGCAGCCATTGCACGATCCAGGCAACCAACCGCCAGCGGGGAGTGACGAAAATATAACGCTTTTTTTTTCGCAACCCGCGAACGATGCATTGCGCCGCGGCGGCGGCGGAGCACATCCAGAAAAACGGGCCGCCTTTGGCCATCGCCGTATCGACAAAGCCGGGCAGGATGGTGGAAATCCGGACGCCGGAGTGCTCTTTCCTTGTTTTTCGCGCCAGTCCTTCCAGATACCGGAGCTGATAACCTTTGCTCGCGGAGTAGCCGCTGTCGTCTTCGAACCCCCGCAGCCCTCCGACCGAAGCGATGGCCGCCAGTTGCCCGTGCTTTTGTTTCTCAAGGGCACGGTAGGCGAGATTGATGATTTCGGTGAAGCCCATGACATTGACTTCCAGCGTTTCCCGGCAGAGCGGCCATGCGAGCTCCGGATTGATCTCGCCGAAGCCGGAGCAGAAAACAATCAGGTCGATGGCTTCAAACTCCGTAAGCAGGGCCTCAAAGTGCGCCCCGCGTTCCGGCGATTCCAGGTCGATCCGCCTGATTTCACAAGTTGCGGGAACTTCTCTGGCAATTTCGGACAGGAGTTCGACCCGGCGGGCGGCCAACCCAAGCCGGGTATTCGCGTCCTGCCCGTAATGCAGGGCCAGTTTCCGGCCGATGCCGGAGGACGCGCCGATGATGATGATGTTGCGGAGGGATTTCATCGATCAGAACTTTGCCGCGATCTCTTTCAAGGCCGCCAGTGCTTTGCGGTCCAGTTCCGCCATTTCACCAAGGCGGGCCGCGACCCGTTTGCGGACCTCGAGGTCACAGAAAACTTCGCCGAGTTGATCCATTGGATCGGAGTGTTTGCCGACCTCTCCCCAGGCCTTCCAGCAGAGATCGTGAATGTCGCTGAAGTATTGGGCCACGGCGGCCGCTTCCGGGAAGGCCGAAAGGGCGCAGCCGCAATAGCAGCGCGCCTCGGCATGGTTTCCGATCAGGATATGGGTCGTCATGTAACGGCTTTTGACAACCGCCGACTCTACCGGCTCAAGAATAAATTCCTGCCAGGCGCGGTAGGCGGCCTCGCCGGCGAAATAGGTGTCGACTTTGGTCAGCTCCATGACCTGAATCGCGCGGTTGACGCACTCTTTGAAGCTGGCTGAAGCATGGAAATCAATCGGCTTATGGACGGGATCGGGAAAGATGAAGCGCAAGGTCCTCGCCCAATCCGAAGTCCGGTACATGCCGTTCGGCTCTTTTTCGCACGGGACGCGATCCTGAAAGTAATCCCAGCCGACCAGTGTTTTGCCGTCGTCGCGATAGCCGCACACCAGCCCGGCTTCCGGAGCCTCGAGGATGCCGAAGGAGAGCACCGGGATGCCGCGATCGATGGATTCGACGATTTTCCTGCGGATCGTTTCAGCGTTCTCCGGTTTGTTTTCTATGGATTCCATGGTGCAACCGAGCAAAGCAAGGCCGATTCGGCTTGCTTTGTCTTCATCGGGAACATAGAGAATGGTCAGGTCCACCGCGGACAGACAGCCGGAGGGGTGGAAGAGCAAACCGAAGCCCATGCCGGTCCACGCAATCAGATCGCGGTAAAGGCTCCGCAGCGTCCATTCGCAATCGTGCGCAAAACATGTTCCCATACGCACATCCTGCCCCAACGCTCCCGCCAGCGAGGTCAGGCACGAGGGGAGGCAAAGATCCTCCGGCGAGGGTTTGGGGATGGCGTCGGTCGGGTTGAAATAATTCACCTTTTCCACGTGTTCAAGGATCCGGTCAGGCATGTAAACACCTCTTTTATTCTTTTGTGTGTATTATTGAAAATTTTTTCCCGGAATCAAAGATTTCTCGCAGCTTCGCAGCGTCATATTCGCCGGGCGCGAGCCGGACGGCCGATTGGAGGGCTTCGAAGACCTCGTCAACCTCGTCCTCGCTCTCGATGGGATGCTGTCGTTGGAGTGCGTTGAATGCCGCGATGTAATCGCCGACGATTTTCCCGTAGGCTGCGGCCCGCTCCTCCTGAGGAAAACCGGACAGCGCCGCCATCCGCGTTTTGGCCTGTTTGTAGATGTCGCCGGCTTTCCGGATTTGCGCGGCGGAGACGTTTTCTTCGTCTGCGAAATACCACGCCCGGAACGGGTTGTCGCGGTTCCTTTCGACCCATTCCCGGGTTTTCGCCTTTTCCAGCCAGAGCGTTACTCCGCCGGCCGCCTTCCAGTGTTTCCCGATCTCCTTTTTCGCTTCGGCGGGAAAGCCGTCGAGCCAGATGTAGCTGAGGCGGGGCATCTCCTCCGGTTTTGGCATGCCGTCACCGTCGTAGCCATACATGTCGTGGCAGATGAAGTATTCCAGCTGCGGCAGTTTCTTCAATGCGGAAAGTCCGGTAAGCTGGCCGCATTCGCCATTGATGCTCAACTGGCGCAAGTTCGGGAAAGCGTCGGCGACGGCTTTCAGATTCACGTATTCGGCCTGAAAAAGCACCAAGCCGGTCAGGTCCTCCATTCCCCGGGGGAAATCTCCGCCGGATGACAGGCACAACAAATCGAGCAGCAAGCCATGCCGGGGATCGGTGATGATTGTCACTTTCGAATTGCAAAGACTGAGATATTGCACGTCGGAGTCGATGATGATTTCGTCCAGTGCGGAATCGGAGATGTCGATGATGGATTTTTTGCCGCGAAGATCGAGAATCCCGGTCTGTTGCTCGAGCGTCAATCTGCCGTAACTTTGTTCGGATGGCAGATGTGAAAACAGTTTTCGTTTCTCCAATGGATCGGCAAAAACCGGCCACCAGCCGATCGGGATATCCCAGATGTAGAAGCTCATCGGATAACGGTGTCTCGGAGCGTCGAAAACAGGAATGAAGGTCCGGGGGAGGGGCTGCGGAAAAAAGCGGATTTTCATGGCCCGCGCCTTTTTGAATTCCCGCGGCGTAATCAAATCATCACCGAGCCAATCGAGGAGAATCAGGCCCGACAGCATTTTACCGTCAAGCTTCCTCGTTTTCACCACCTGGCAAGCCAGATATTTTTGCAGCCGGATGCTGTAATAACAGTAAACCGGCCGATCCGGCCGGAGCCATTGCCGCAGTTTTTTGAATGCCGTTTTCATCATGTCGGGATTCCCTCATGAGTGTTTCGCCGCCGCCAATGCGCCGAGTTTCTCCGGGTCGGCTTTCCATTGTTCGAGGCCGGGAGTGAGGAGTTCGGGGCGGGTCCAGCCGGTGCGTTCCTTGAAGTAGCCGTATGCGGCGCGGGGTTGGCCGTCGATGAAGAAGACGACTTCGCGGTCGTCTTTGGTCCATGAGGCTTCCAATAGAACTTTTCGGCCCCGGTTTTCGGAATTGAATGGGCAGATGGTCAGAGAATCGGTTTTGCGCAAATAGCTTGTTTCAATCGCGATACCGGTTTCGGGCCGAATCTTGATCCGCAGTCCGCCCACTTGCTCCCGCTTTTCGCCGACGAGCTCGATTTCATTGCAAAATCCGTCTTCGCCCGCCGTCAGTTCATACGAGAGATCGCCGCTCGCAAAGATGCGTTTGCCTTGCCAGCGTTTGGGAAAAATAAAGAACAATGCAAGCAGAAAGAGAAGATTGGCGGTCACGGTCATCAGCCGGACGGTCAACGACGCATCGCCGATCCCAAGGTAAATAAACGGTGGAAGCAGGAAAACGAGGATCAGGACAAGTTGAATTTTGCCCATTTTCTGGCACCGGTTGATGCTGTACCCTTTGCGGCTGTTGAGAAACGCGCAGACGACGGTCAGAGCGGCCAGCAAACCGAGCAAAGCCGGAGTTCCGGTCAGAATCCCCGTCGAAGGCAACAGCAGGATGGCCAGCACAAAGCAGCCGATGGCTTTTCGGGCCATCCGGTCGTTGGCCTCTTTTTCTGCCGGAGTTTCTTTTTTACGCGCCATTTTTTACCCGTGTTTAAATCGCGGTGCCTTTGGTGGGGATGGTGAAGTTGGCCAGGTCGACTTTTTCGAGCTCCAGGAGTTTGATTTTTTTCTGGACGCCGCTGGCGAAGCCGGTCAGGCTGCCGTTGGAGCCGACC
>JAVBUI010000122.1:0-6966 GCA_031555495.1 Victivallaceae bacterium
TCCAAAGGCGAGGAGCCTTGGGCGGAGTGTGAGGCGGAGCCTCGCGGTCGCCGGGCGAAGCCCCCAGCTCAAGATGCGGAACGCAGTTCCGCCGCTGAGCCCGGTCAAAGCGGAGGCCGTCAGGCCGGAGCGACGCCATCCTGCCGATATGATTCCCTCCCAAGGCTGCTTCGCTCGGTGTCGTTCGCCGGCTGCGCCTTGGCTGCCGACCTCGCTTTCGCAGGATGGAGTCGGCTCCGCCGACGTTGGGGGGAGCGCTTCGCTTAGCTTCGCTCCGGTGGAGCCGGAGCGACCAGCGTTTCGCCGCTGGACCGCGCCTCCGTACGACGGAGGGCGAGATTAGCGCTTCGCGCTTTTTTTCTGCCTGCGGCGCTTTTTTCTTTTTTTCTTTTTTATTTTGTAAACCATACCACCACGTGCACTTCGCCCGGCGTGCCGCCGGTATTCTCAATCGAGTGCTCCACGTCGCACTGGTAAATCAGCACGTCCCCCGCCCGCAGCGTCGCACTGTTCCGCCCCGCCGAAACCTTGAACTCCCCCGACAAAACCGTCAAAAATTCCTCCGTCCCCCCGTAATGCGCCTCCGAACAAAGCGCCGCCCCCGGCTTGAAATCAAGCCAGTACAACTCCAGCTCCTCCGCCTGGTTCGGCGGCGAAAGAACATGAATCTGCACCCCCGCGTCCCCCGTGTCAAGCTTCGTCAAATCTTCGCGGCGGCTGACGTGAAATTTCCGGATCTTCTCGCCTTCCCCCTTGATCAGGACATTGAAATCAACCTCTAATGCCTGAGCAATTTTCCACACCGTCATCACCGTCGGATTCACCTTGCCCGATTCAATCTGCGACAGCATCGCCTTCGAAACTCCGCTCGACTTCGCCAGGTCATCCAGCGACAGCTTGCGAACCTGACGCTCCTTGCGCACATTCACCCCGATCGCGGGCATCGTTCCTGCCGCCATAATCACCTCCGGCGTTTATTATCGTGAAAAATGTAAAATATTTTAAACGCAACACTTGAAAAACAATCTCTTTCGTAATATAGTGATGTAAATTCGACATAGCAAACGCAAAAAAGAGGTTTTTCCGTATGAAAGGTTTAATCAAGGCCGCCCCGGGACCGGGGCTGACGCTGGTCGACCTCCCGGAACCGGTCTGCGGCGACGACGAGGTGCTCATCAAGATTCTCAAAACCGCGATCTGCGGGACCGACGTTCACATTTACAACTGGGACGAATGGTCGCAGAAGACGATTCGCACCCCGATGACCATCGGTCACGAATTCGTCGGCCGGGTGGCGGGCTTCGGGCGCAATGTCCACGACGTCCGGATCGGTGACCTCGTGAGCGGCGAGGGGCACGTGGTCTGCGGCCATTGCCGCAACTGCCTTGCCGGGCGGCGGCACCTTTGCCCCCACACCAGCGGAATCGGGGTCAACCGAAACGGGGCTTTCGCCGAATACCTGGCGATTCCGGTAAGCAACATCTGGCACTGCAATCCGGCGATTCCGACTGATGTATTGAGCTGCTTCGACCCGCTCGGCAACGCCACTCATACCGCTCTTTCCTACCCGGTGCTGGGCGAAGACGTCCTGATCACCGGCGCGGGCCCGATCGGGCTGATGGCGGCGGCGATCGCCCGCCACGCCGGAGCGCGGCATGTGGTCATCACCGACGTCAACGAATACCGGCTCGGCCTCGCGCGCAAAATCGGCGTGACCCGGGCGGTCGACGCGTCGAAGGAAAACCTCGCCGATATCCAGAAGGAGCTCGGCATGCGCGAGGGCTTCGACGTGGGTATGGAAATGTCCGGGAGCCCCGTCGCCTTCAACGCGATGATCGACAACATGAGCCACGGCGGCCGGATCGCATTGCTCGGCATCCTTCCCGAAAACACCACGATTTCGTGGAACAAAGTGATTTTCAACAGTTTGAGGCTCAAGGGCATCTACGGGCGCGAAATGTTCGAGACCTGGTACATGATGACTTCGATGATCGAATCGGGGCTCGATATTACGCCTTTGATCACCCATCGTTACCATTACACTGAATTCGAGAAGGGCTTCGAAGTGATGCGCTCCGGGCGCTCGGGCAAGGTTGTTCTCAACTGGGAGGAATAAGCGATGTACGGTAATTTCAAGGGTCACTTGAGTTCGGTTTTGGAATCGATCGAGCGCGACGGGTTGTTCAAAAAGGAGCGGATCATCTCTTCGCCGCAGGCGGCGGAGATCACTTTGGCCGATGGGCGCAAGGTGGTCAACTTCTGTTCCAACAACTATCTCGGCCTCGCCGACGATCCGATGATCAAGGACGCGGCCAAGGCGGCGCTCGACCGTTACGGCTTCGGCCTCGGCTCGGTGCGGTTCATCTGCGGCACGCAGACGCTTCACCGCGAGCTCGAGACGCGCCTGGCCGGGTTCCTCGGCATGGACGACGCGATTTTGTACAGCAGTTGTTTTGACGCCAACGGGGGCCTTTTCGAAACCTTGTTCGGGGCGGAGGACGCGATCATCAGCGACGAGCTGAATCACGCGAGCATCATCGACGGCGTGCGGTTGTCGAAGGCGGCGCGGTTCCGGTACAAAAATTGTGACATGGCCGACCTGGAGAAGCAATTGCAGGCGGCCTCGGGGGCGCGGTTCCGGGTGGTGGCGACCGACGGGGTGTTTTCGATGGACGGCGTGATTGCTCCCTTGGGGGCGATTTGCGATCTTGCCGAGCGTTATGGGGCGCTGGTGATGGTGGATGATTCGCATGCGGTGGGCTTCCTCGGGGAGAACGGGCGCGGGTCGATCGAGTACTGCAAGGCGATGGGCCGGGTGGACATTGTGACCGGGACGTTCGGGAAGGCGCTGGGGGGTGCCGGCGGCGGTTATACGGCGGCGAGGAAAGAGATTGTGGATTTGCTGCGTCAGCGGTCGCGGCCTTATTTATTCAGCAACACGTTGTCGCCGGCGATTGCGGGGGCGGCTTTGGCGGCGTTGAATTTTGTGGAAAGTGAATCCGGGGCGGCGGCTCGTGGGAAGTTGTTTGAGTTAGCGGCTTATTTCCGGAAGGGGTTGTTGGCGAGGGGATTTGAGTTGCGCGGGGCGGATCATCCGATTATACCGGTGATGTTGGGTGATGCGGTGAAGGCGCAGCGGGCGGCGATGGGGTTGTTGGAGGAGGGGATATACGCGGTGGGGTTCTTTTATCCGGTGGTGCCGATGGGGACGGCCCGGATCAGGACGCAGCTCTCAAGCGCGCACACCTTCGAACACCTCGACCGCGCAATAGAAGCCTTCACAAAAATAAAATAAAAAAGAAAAAAAAGAAAAAAAGCGCGAAGCGCAAAAAAGAAACTCGCTCTCCGTCGTACGGAGGCGTGGTCCAGCGGCGAAACGCTGGTCGCTCCGGCTCCACCGGAGCGAAGCTAAGCAAGCGAAGCGCCGCGCTCCCCCCGACGTCGGCGGAGCCGACTCCGTCCTGCGAAAGCGAGGTCGGCAGCCAAGGCGCAGCCGGCGAACGACATCGAGCGAAGCAGCTCTGGGGAATCATATCGTCAGGATGGCGTCGCTCCGGCCTGACGGCCTCTGCTCGGACCGGGCTCAGCATCGGAACAGCGTTCCTTGTATATTACTACCGTTGTCTCCGGCAACTTTCCCTTTGCGAGAATGGGTCTTTAAACTCGTCGGAGCAAAGGGGAAAAGTTGCCAACGGCGACATGACATGCTACGGTAGAACGATTCGATCCGGCAGCCAGTCGGAAAGGATCACGGAGAGTCGGCACGTTGTTCCTCTGGGTCTGCAAGAGACCGCTCAAGAGACGGCGCGACTCTCCGCTACCGTGCCTCTTGAGCTGGGGGCTTCGCCCGGCGACGCGAGGCTCCGCCTCACACTCCGCCAAAGGCTCCTCGCCTTTGGAATCCCGCCAGGGCCGCGTGGTCCTGGACCCGTCGCTTCGCCTGACGGCTCCGCTCCTTACTTGGCGTTTTGGCACGCCCTTCCAAAAGTGCTAACAATCATTGATTTCTCCTATTGACATTTCGCCACTTCACCGGTATACTGAATATCACATCATAATTTACCGTCTTTTTCAACACTCCGAAAGGATTTCTCATGAAACGATGGGCCTTCGCAATCGCATCCTCCCTCGCAGTGTCCCTCTCCGCCACCATCATCGAGGCGGAAAGCGGCACACTCCAGACCGATTACACCAACCTCGTCGCCGACGAAAACGCCTCGGGCGGCAAAGCCGTACGGCTCGTCACCCCCAAACGCAACCGGATCGACAATCCCTCCGAAGTTCCTCCCGCGGCCGTTTACGAGTTCAACCTTCCCAAAAAAGGCACCTGCTCCATCGTTCTCCGGGCCTTCGCCAAAGACGGCGGCAGCGATTCCGCCTACGCCGCGCTCGATGACGGCAAAATCAATACGATCGGCTTCGGCAAACACGGCGAATGGATCGACATCCCGCTCTCCATCTCCGGCCCGCTCGACGCCGGCAAACATACGCTCAAACTCTACACCCGTGAACCCGGCTTCCTTCTCGACAAAATCACCGTGACCTGCGGCTCCAATTATCCCGAGTCCTCCCTCAAACGTTACCCCGCTCCCAAAATCGTCCCCCCCGCCGGACACCCGAGACTCCAGATCAACGCCGCCGCGCTCGATCAAATCCGCAAGAATCTCGAAACCGGCGACAACAAGCCGGTCTGGGAACGCATCCAAAAAATCGTCGCCAAACCGGTCAACGGAGCGCTCGATCCGGCTAAAAACACTTCTTCCATCGGCGTTTACGACGAGCCTACGCTCTATACGATCCAGGCCTACGCCTTTTACTACCTGGTCAAAGGCGACGAAAAAGTCGGCCGTGAAGCGGTCAAAGCGATGACCGATTACCTGCGGACGGTCGATTTCAAGGAACATTTTCAGGACGTGACGCGCCAGATGGGCTTCACCGTCTACTGCGCGGCGCTGGTTTACGACTGGTGCTACCCCCTGATGACCGCCGCCGACCGTGAATTCTATATCGAGCGCACCGAAGCGATCTGCGCCCAGATGGAAGTCGGCTTCCCGCCGCTCCGCCAGGGCAATGTCACCGGGCACGCGGGCGAAGCACAACTCTTCCGCGACCTCCTCTCGATCGGCATCGCGGCGTATGACGAAAATCCCAATATGTACCGCATCGTCGCCGGGCGCATCCTCTCAGAAATGGTCGAGCCGCGCAATTTCTTCTACCCCGCCGGGCGCCATCACCAGGGCAACGCCTACGGCCCCTACCGCTTCATGTGGGAAGTCTACACCGGCTGGATCTTCCGCCGGTTGACCGGAGACGAGATTTTCAGCAAAGAGATCGGCAACATGGTCAACGGCTGGTTCTATCCGCGCCTTCCCGACGGCGGGTTGTTTCCGGATGGCGACAACTTCCTCCGCAACGGCACCTACATGCGTTTCCAGCAGCCGACGCTCTATACCTACACCTTCTGCCGCGATCCGCGCGCCAAGGGTGAATTCCTCCGTCAGCAGGGCGCCAATTACGCGCTTGGCGATCCGGTGACCTTTTTGCTCTTCAATGATCCGGCGATTCCGGCCAATATGAAGTTTGACGACCTGCCGCTGACCCATTACTTCCCCTATCCCCTCGGCTCGATGATCGCCCGCAGCGGCTGGGGCTTCGGCCGCGCCTCCGATCCGGTGGTGGTCGAGATGAAGGGGGCGGGCATTCAGTACAACAACCATCATCACATGGACGCGGGTTCGTTCCAGATCTACCACCGAGGCCTCCTCGCCGCCGACCCCGGCCAGTACAAAGGCTACGGCACGCCGTACGACTGGAGCTTCACCAAGCAGTCGATCTCCCATAATCTGATGCTGGTTTACGATTCTGACGAAAAACGTCCCGCGCGTTACCACAACGACGGCGGGCAGGTCACCCCCTACGGCGGCAACGAGCCGGAAAACCAGCGGACGATCGAGGCGAAGGGTTACAAAATGGGTGAAACCACCGCCCACGCCTTCGGCCCCGACGCGATGTATCCGTTGTTCAGCTACCTCAAGTGCGATTTGTCCAGGTTCTACGGAACCCGGGTCAAGGACTACACCCGTTCCTTCGCCTATTTCAACACCAACAACCCGGAACTTCCGGCGGTCCTGGTGACTTTCGACCGGGTTGTTTCGAGCAAGCCCGAGTTCCGCAAGAGCTGGATTATGAACTCCTACCGCAAGCCGGAAGTGAAGGCCGATTCGGTCAAAGTGACGCTTAAAGAAGCCGGTTACGACGGCGAGCTCGCGATCGTGCCGCTGCTGCCCGAAAAGGCGAACCGCAAAATGGACACGGTGGACGCCCTTGCCTTCAACGGAAAAACCTTTGAAGCTCCGAACACCATGGACATCTCGGCCCACCCCTTCCGCACCGAAATCACGCCGGTCGCCCCGGCGCTGGAAGATTTGTTCCTGACCGTGCTCCCGATCGGCAAGACCGACGGCTTCAAGGCCGAAAAGGTGAGCGGCGAAAACTACGTCGGCGCCGCCTTCGGCAACACCATTGTAACCTTCGGCTCCAAGGCGGGGTTGATCGACAAAACTTTGACGATTACGGTCAAAAATCCGGGCACGCGTCTTTTGCTGACCGACCTTGCCGCCGGGGATTGGACGGTCTCCACGATCGGCAAAGTTACGGTGAAAGCCGAAAACAACACATTGTTCGCGGTCGCGGACAAAGCGGGAACCTATCAGGTCACTTTCGGCAAATCGGAGGCGAAGCCGCTGCCGGATTACCGGAAGCTGCAGGCGGTCCCGGCGACCGGCGACGACGGTTTGGTAATCAACGGCAAGCGGATCGAGCTTTCGCGGGAGCTGCCGGATGTCGGGGGAGTGCTGCTGGTTCCGGCGGCTCCGGTGGCTGCGGCGGCGGGAGCGGTGCTGGAGAAGGGCGCGGAGAAGCTTACGGTCAAGTTCAACGGCAAGACCTTTGTATTCAGCAAAACCG
>JAVBUI010000133.1:0-5688 GCA_031555495.1 Victivallaceae bacterium
GTCGCTCCGGCCTGGCGGCCTCCGCTTTGACCGGGCTCAGCGGCGGAACTGCGTTCCGCATCGTGAGCTGGGGGCTTCGCCCGGCGACGACGAGGCGCCGCCTCGTACTCCGCCAAAGGGTTGTGCACCCTTTGGATTCCGCACCAGGGCCTCACGGCCCTGGACCCGTCGCTCCGCGCTGGTGCGCTCCGCTCCCTACCGGCGCTTTGGCACGCAGAGCCTACTTCTTGCTCCACACCCCTTCACGGCTCTGGACCCAGGTCCCCGGCGCCGCCTTCTCCACGCTCCGTGCGGCACGGCGGGCCGCAACAAAGTCCGGCGTCGTCTTCTGCTCCTCCGCAATCACCGCGTACAACCGGGTACGGTCACTGTTTTCCGCCGCCATCAGCAGCACCGCCTCCGCCGTCGTCTCCGCCGGCGGTACACGCAACTCCAGCAAGCCAAGATTGTTCTCCCCGAACACCCCCTTGGCGCGGTATTCCGTCAACGCCTCGCGACGCTCGCGAATCGAATTGAACAACCGCTCTTTTTCCGTTTTCGCCCCGGTCGTCGCCGGCTTGGCGGCCAGTGCCGCGTCCAGTTCACGGTCGATCTTGACATTGAGGTCGATGGTAATCTGAACCGGCTTGATCTCAATCGGTTTCACTTCGACTTCACTCTGGGTCTTGATACAGCCCGCGGCGGCAAGCGCCGCGCCGAACACGAGCAATGTGGATGCCTGACGAATGATTTTCATAAACAAGTCTCCTATTTCGGATTGTGAAACAATTGATTGATTTTCAGCAGCCGGTTGAGCGGCAACCGGAGATTCACATTGAGCTGCAGTCCTTGAAACGTCGCCTTGCCCTCGGCGTGATAGGTCAAACGCCCGTCCGCGCCTTGCGCAAAAGGCAGCGCCCCCGCCGGTTTGCCGTCGAACAACAGCTGCAGTTTCAAATTTTCACTGTCGGTCGACAAGTGAAGCTTCGCCCATTGATAATTGAAATCCTTCAGCGCCTCCTGGAACAATCGCCCCTCGGTCACCGATTGCGCCATCGCCGAAATCATTTCCCCGCCCTCCCCGCCGATCTTGATCGATCCGCCATGCCCCGGGTCGGTGTGCAAATATCCCTGCTCAAAGGTGACCCCGTCGGCATTGAGCCGCAGCGGAATCTGCCCCGACAGCACCCCCTCGCCCTCGGCGTCGGCGACTCCCATCTCCTTTAACGCTTTGGCAAGATTGATATTGTCACAGTAAACCGTCGTCCGCAAAGATCTTTGACCGCTGTAAAGCCGCAGCGCCCGGGTCTGGACATTGCCGCCGCACCATTTGATCTGGGTCGATTCGATCAACAGGTCCTTCATCGATTCGGTCTGGAACTGGACATCAGCATCGGTCAGCAGGAATTTACCGAACTCGATCCGCTTGACCGTGAGCCGCTGGCTCGGCGCGCTGCGAAGGGCCGCAAGATCGATCCACTGACAATTGAGCGCCGCGCCGGAGACCTTGAAGTCGCCGTTGGCGTTGGCGACTTCGCCGTCGCTCAGCGCGAATTTCCCGGCCACCACCGGCGCGCCCCGCTCGAAACGCAGGGTCAGGCCCGCGCTCAACGTGCCGTTCAATTTGAAGTCAGGCAAGGTCGCGAGAAGCTTCTGCGCCTCGACCGGAGCTTGAGGCCGCCACGGCGGGAGGTTGATCGAGACGACGGAGCGCTGATAGTCGGCAAGCGGAACTTCGCCCCCCGCTTTGAGCTCAAGGCCGGGGAATTCGGCGGCGGCGAAAAGGCTCTCGAAGCGGAATTTTGAATCTTCGACTTTCCCCTTGAGCGATCCCCTGGCCATCTCCTTGCCGTTCAAGTAAATGGAACCGAAGTCGATCGCCGGTTCCATCAGCGGGAAATCGCCTGAAAGCTTCGGCAGCCGGATCTCGAGCTCCCCAGAACGCGCCGAAAGCGCCGCGCCGAAAGTCATCCTGTCGCCGGCAAGTCCCGCGGAGAGGCCGGTGCCCTTGAGCTGCCATGCGCCGAACTCACTCCGGATTTCCGGCGGCTTGACGGAGAGCGCAAGCGGCGCGCCGGGCTCGTATTGGAATGAGTTGACGGTTTCTCCCTCGAGCTTGAACGTTTGGCCGCCGGGAAGCCGGAATGAAAAGGGCGCGGTTTTGCCTTCGGCCGTCAATTTGCCGCCGGCAAAGCGGACTTTCTGGTCGGTTTTGACCGGTTCGTCGAATTGCAGACCGCCGATGGAGGGCAGGATGGCCGCTTGCACATCGGCGTCAAGAATACCGTTTGCATAGCGGCTTCCGACTTTCAATTCGACGGTCGCCGCCGGAAGTTTTACAATTTCAACATCCCTGGTATCAAGGCGCGGACTGCGAAGATTGAAAACCGTCGTTCCCGTGGATGTCTCAAAAATACCGTCGAACGCCAGCTCGGATTTTCCAAGTTTCGCGACGCCGTTGAAGCCGAATACATCCGGACGGATGCGAAGATCGACGGAACAGGGAACTTCAAGCAGTTTCCCGTTGTAATCGAGCGAGAGCGTGACATTGCGGAGCTCGATTGTTTCAAGCTTGAGGTAGGGCGGGACCGGCGATCGGGATTTGTGCGCCTCCGCTTTCGGCTTCGCCGACTGAAAGCGTTCGAGCGGAATCCCGGCAATACTCCAGCGGCCATCGCGGAAACTCACATCCAACCGGACGCCGGAAATGGTTACGTTCTTCACCGCAAAGGGATAGCCGATCCGGTAGTCGGCCCGGACCGAGTCGATCGACGCGGCGGAGCCGGTTTTGATTTCGGCGAAGTCGGCTCCGCTCGGGCCGATCCGGCGCGCTTTCAGCGCCAACTCGATCCCGAATGGCCTGGCGAGGCCGGGAAGAAGGTTGCGCTCGAGGTAATACGGCAGCATCAGCCATCCGGCCGCCGCGACCAGGAGCATTGCCGCTAACGCGATCAACAGCAGTGCCTTCCAGTGCGAACGGATGACCGGTGCGAGTTTCATCGTCACATCCCGTCTGAACTGTCCTGAACGTCGATGATATTAAGCTGGGGAGCTTCGGCGTTGTAACGGTTGTTGATCTGCGGCGTCGCGAGCACGTCGATCCGGCGGTTGCGGAGCTGGTTCGGCGTGCGGTTGAAAGCGATGAATTCCATCTGGCTGCCGCGGTCGCGCAGCACGCCCCGTGAATGGGCCTCGCCGGCCGGGAAACACTTGACGACCTCGAGATTGTTGAACCGGAAAACCGGTTTGGTGTTGCTGTGCCCGAAGGGCGAAAGGTTGCCGAGATGCTGGAAAAAACTGCCGTCGAGTTCACCCAGCTCGACTTCGCCGTCGTAATAGAGGTAGTCGGCGAGCTGTTCGGCGGAGAGCTGGAGCCTGATCTCTTTTTCCATCGCTTCAAAAAAGGCCGCGATCCGGTCGGCCCGGAGGCCGATCCCGACCGCCATCGGATGTCCGCCGAAGCGGGTCAGGTATTCCGAGGTTTTGCTGAGGACCTCGACCAGATTGAGGCAGGAGACGCTGCGGCCGGAGCCGTAGGCTTCATCGCCCTGGATGGTCAGCACGATAGTCGGCCGGTTGTAATCGCGCGCCAGGCGCGAGGCGACAATCCCGATTACCCCCTGATGCCAGTCGCGGCCGGCGACGAGGAGCGCGTAATCGCTTTTCCAGGAAAGGTTCCGCTCGATCTGCTCACAGGCCTCCTGATAGATTTCCTGCTCTTTGTCCTGCCGCATCCGGTTGAAGGATTCGAGCTGGGAGGCGCAACTGTAGGCGTCGACGATGTTTTCGGATTCGAGCAATTGGAGCGCGACGTTGGCGTCTCCGACCCGTCCGGCGGCATTGATCCGCGGCGCCAGCTTGAAGGTGATTTCGGACGGCGTAAGCTCGTTCTTGAGCCGCGAGCTCTCGATCAGGGCGCGGATGCCGGGGCGAAGCTGTTTGCGGAGGATTTCGATGCCGTGCTTGACCATGATCCGGTTTTCGCCGAGCAGCGGGACGATGTCGGCCACGGTGCCGAGCGCGACGTAGTCGAGGATCTCCTCGAGCCGGGTCTGGAAGCCGCCGAGATTGTGCTCGCGCCCGTATTTGATGAAGGCATGGGCGAGCTTGAAGGCGGTGCCGGCGCCGGCGAGCAAATGGAGGTCTTCAAGTTCCGGGTAAATCTTGGGATTGATGATCGCGATTGCCTGTGGCAGCTCGGTTCCGGCTTCGTGGTGGTCGGTGATGATCACGTCGATACCGAGCCCGACCGCTTCGGCCACCGCGTCGCAGCTGGTGATGCCGCAGTCGACCGTGACCAGGACACGGCAGTCGCCAAAGGCGGCGAGCGCCTTGTGGAGCGATTCCGGAGTGAAGCCGTAACCGTCGTCGAAACGGTGCGGGATGAAGGAGTGGACGATCGCGCCGTTGCTGCGGAGCGTGAGCGCAAGGAGTGCGCTGGCGGTGATGCCGTCGGTGTCGTAATCGCCGTGAATCAGGATCGGCTCTTTCCTGGCGACGGCCTCCCAAAGACGTTTGGCGGCGTCTTTGATGCCGGGGAAACGGTACGGATCGGACAAATTGCCGAGTTTCGGGGAGAGGAATCCGGGAACTTCGTCGACCGCGATGCCGCGCGCCGCGAGGTAAACGGCGATCGGGCGCGAAAGCGCATGCGTCCTCTCAATCTTCTCTACGTCAACTTCCTGATATTGTCCGACGAACTTCCAATTTTTTGCACCCATTGTTTCACTTTCTGATTGTTATTTTTCATATAATACAATAGGGCTTCGGGGGAACAAAAGCAAGGTTTTTCCAAAAAAAAAGATAAAAAAGCACAACCGAGCTTGCAAAAAACGTAAACCGGGTTAAATTAGTGTCACAAGCAGCGAACGCGGGTTCGTGAAGCAGCCGACGTGGCGGAATGGCAGACGCGCTAGGTTCAGGTCCTAGTTCTTTCATCGGAGTGAGGGTTCAACTCCCTCCGTCGGCACCATTCGATTCTCTTTCAGGGAAGCGCAGGTAAAATGCGGATCGTTCGCAAGTTTGTGGTGACGAGAAATCGTCGGCTTGATGTAAGCCGGAGCCGAAAGGCGCCGGATCAGAAGCGGGTATAGCGTAGCGGTCACGCCGCAGCCTTCCAAGCTGCTTACACGGGTTCGACTCCCGTTACCCGCTCCAAAGTCGCCATGGCGGGATTCCCGAGCGGCCAAAGGGGGAAGACTGTAAATCTTCTGTCTCCGACTTCGATGGTTCGAATCCATCTCCCGCCACCATTTCTACCTCAAAATAGTAACGATTGTTACCATTCTTTACGCATCTTCTCCGTTTTGAGCCACGATTCACCTCAAAAACGGCACTTTTTTTGTGCAAAAATCAAAAACTCACTTTGCTGTGGTCAACACGATGGACGCGTTTCATTGCGTCGATACGCTGAAAATGGCTGTCGAACGCTTCGGGAAGCCGGAGATTTTCAATTCGGATCAGGGCAGCCAATTTACCAGCGCGGAATTTGTTGGAGAACTGCGAGGGTATGGCGTGCAAATCAGCATGGATGGACGGGGGCGCTGCTTGGACAATGCCAAGATGGAGCGCCTCTTCTCCGGTTTGTGCCATAACTCATAGCTCCTTTTGAGTTCGCAGTGATGGCAGCTGAAATATCTTCAATTTTAGATAGAAATAGTCTCTGAATCCGTATGCTTGGCGCATGAGCCATCGGATCTTGTTGTTGAA
>JAVBUI010000109.1:0-13904 GCA_031555495.1 Victivallaceae bacterium
CTTAAAGAGGTTGCGGCGGCGGAAAATACCGCTTTGCTCGACGTGCGGACCCCGACGCTGGAGCTGCCCGAAAAAGCCTCGTATTTCCTGCCCGACTGCGTGCATCTTTCGCCGCGCGGCCACGATCTTCTGGCCGGGCTGGTGCTCGATTTCCTGGCCGGGCGCGCGGGGAAATAACAGTGCGTCCCCCAAATATGAATATCTGAAAAACAGGTTTCTTGAAATCAAGGAGATTCCCAAATGATGTTCCGACGGCACCCCTTTACCCTGATCGAGCTTCTGGTGGTCATTGCGATTATCGCCATTCTCGCGGCCATGCTGCTGCCCGCACTGAATCAGGCGCGCGGCCGGGCGCGCCAGACCTCCTGCGTCAACAACCTCAAACAAATGGGAGTCCACAACACCGCTAACGTCCAGGAAAACCGGGAATACCTGCCGACCAACCAGGCCTATTACTGCGACGTCCGCGATGCCAACGCCCCGCTGCTGCAGCAAAACCGCAAACTGCCGCAGAAAACCTTTGCCTGCCCCGAAGACAAAAACGCGTTCCTCGCCGCCAGCCACTACGATCAACCCAGCTACGGCATCAACGGCGTCTGGAACAACTGGAAGGAACTGTACAAAACCTCGCTGATCCGCCGTCCCTCGCGCTGTTTGTTCTTCAGCGAAAGCGGCCACGCCAGCGTCCCGCAGCCGGAGCGCCCGGCCGCAGCCAACAGCTCCTATATGCTCTACCCCGCCGCGTTCTATTCCAACGGCTACCCCATTTTCCCGCGCCACAACAGCGGCTCCTCGGCCAACATCCTCTTCGTCGACGGCCATGTGGAAAACTTCAAAAACTCTTACATTCAGAACAATATCGCCCTGGCCAGGGGCGGCGGCTATCCGTGGTGGGGCCGTTTGATGGAAAAGCTCCAGGAGTAGTTCGAAAATGATACAGATAAAGCTTTATTTGGCCGCATTGGCCGTCGCCGCCGCCGGTTGGACCGGCGCGGTCGAAATCTCCGTTCCAGCCGCGCCGGGACCGGTTCCCGGCACCGAAAAATATCAGATCAGCGGCAGCGGCTTGAGCGGTGCGGTGACCTTGAAGACGGACCTGGTCGACATTTCCGGCAACGATCAGGAGCAGTACTACGACGCCTTTTTCTACAAGCGCGGCAGTTTCGTCTTCGGCCGCCGGGGCGACCGGCTCTACTTCAACTTCCACGATGGCAAGCGCTGGGCGGCCTACATCGATTCGGATGCCGCGTTCCATTTGCAGTCGAACCGGGTTTACCACCTTGTCTTCACCGCCACAGTGCACCGCCAGCCGTCGCAGGGCGAACTCTGGACCGACATCGTGCTCTATGCCGACGGCCGCGAGGTCGGGCGGCACCGCGCGTTCAACCTCGTCCCCGCCGCGACCGATGCGCCGGTCGAGTCCTGCCAGGCGCCGAGCTTCGGCAAAGGCTGGGGCTTCCACGGCGAAATCCGCGCAGGCTCGGTTTACGACCGCGCGCTGACGCCGGAGGACATCGAGGAACTCGTGCGCCGGGCGCCCGGCGTGACCCCCGCCTTTGAAATCCTCCCCGAGCTGTCGGCGGAAGCCGTCAACACGCTCGCGGCGATCAGAAAATCCGGCGAAGCCGCCGCCGAACCCGCGCGAAGCCGCCGCCTGGCCGCCGCCTCGGCGCTGGAAACGCTGTTCAAAAGCGGCGAAGCCGCCGCCTTCGCCGCAACCGCCGCCGAACTCCGCAAAAGCGGCGCGGCGCCGGAAACAATCGGCGCGCTGCAGCTGATCGACCGCGGTGATTCCATCCTGGTGCTGGGCACGGTGCCGGAGCGCAATTTCTGCCGCATTCTCGGCTGGTACGACCGCCGGGCGGGGCGCGAAGTACTCGCGGGCGCCTCCTGCGATTTCTTCCGGGCGGGCGAGCTCTCCATGCGCACCGGCGCCGCCGCGCTTGAGCGCGCGCCGTACCGGGACGGCGAAGCGGTCTCTTTTGCCGTCCGCTGCCGCAACGAAGAGTGGTCGGCCCGGCTCGATTTCCGCTTCGACGGCCGCCGGCTGGAGTATACTATCGACCTGGCCGCCGCCAAGCCGGGCGTCAAACTCGAGGAGGCGACGTTTCCGTCCCTCCGGCTGACCAATTTCACGACGGACGCATGGCTGCTGTCGCCGGAGATGTCCGGCGTGGCGACGCCGGATGCGACGGCGGCGCGCGCGAGTTATTCCGCTTTTTATCCGACCGGGCGGGCGTCGATGCAGCTCGGCGCATGGTACGACGGCGGCGGCGGAGTCTATTTCTGCACCGAAGACGAACGCGCGCGCGCCAAGTCGATCTCGTTCCGGGCGGAAAAAAACTCGCTCGGCGTCAACTATTTCTGGCCGGTCGCCCGTCCGGCCTCCGGCGCTTCGCCGGTTTTCGCACCGGGCAGTCCGGCGGTGCTGGAGCTGTTCCGAGGCGACTGGTACGACGCGGGGCTGATCTACCGCCGGTTCCTGCGCGACCGGGCGGTCTGGTGCGCCGCCCCCCGGGAGACGCCGCAGTGGATGCGGGACAACCTGATGTGGATAGCGCTCTACTTTTACGACCATACCCCGGCGCAGATTGAAAAACTGCAGGGCTATCTGGGACTTCCGTTCGCGATGCACTACTACACCTGGATGGCCAAGTTCGACCGCGATTATCCGCACTTCAACGCCAACCCGGAGAGCTACAACCGCTTCGAATGGCTCAAAGCGCGCGGCCTCGCCGTCGTCCCCTACACCAACGGGCGGATCTGGGAAACGCTCGACCGACGCGACGAGGATTTTGAATACACCCGCTACGGAGTGCCGAACGCCGTCAAAGGCCCCGACGGCAGCGTGGCGATCGAATCCTACAACCGCGTCAGCTTCGCGGTGATGTGTCCCGGCGCACCCTATTGGCAAAAGCGGGTCGGACGGATCATTCACGACACGCTCGGACTCGGCGTGCGCGGCGTTTACCTCGACCAGATCGCCGCCGCCCGGCCGCGCCTCTGCTTTGATCCGACTCATGGCCACGCCCCCGGCGATCCCGACGTGTGGTATATGCAGGGTTACCGCCCGGCGCTGCTGGCCGCCCGCAAGGAAATGCGGCGGAAACACCCCGACGCCGTGCTCACCTCCGAAGACAACGCTGAACCCTACGTCGGCTTGATGGACGGGCTCCTCCCCTGGCGCTGGATGTATAACCATCAGGTGCCGCTCTTCGTCCTCTGCTACAGCGACCGGGTGGAGTTGGTCGGGCGCGCCTTCGGCGGCGACGAACCGGCGGCCTACACCGCCAAGGTGGCCAACCAGCTCGTGCATGGCGAACAACTCGGCTGGTACGGCATGGGCACCATCACCGCGCCCGCCAACGCCGCGCTGCGACGGCTGGTCAAGCGCGGCATGCATGTGCGGCGGTCAATGCTGCCCTATTTCCAGCAGGGTTTGCTGGCGCGTCCGCCGGAACTGGCGACGCCGGGTTACCGGCCGCTGCGCTGGGGCAATTTCGGCACCAGCTTCGTCGATACGCCGGTGATCGAGTCGGCGTCGTGGCGGCGCGGCGCATTTGAGCTCTTCATTTTCTGCAACCCGACTGGCGAAGTGCGTGAAAGCGCGGTAAGTTATTCGCATCTCAAACGCCGGATGCCGGATGAAAAGCGCGCGTTGTACGAATTCTCCACCCACGGCGCGGCGGGGGGACCGGAGGCGGCCGGTGCGTCGTTCAGCCGCACGCTGTGTCTGCAACCCGGCGAAATCCGGCTCTGGCTGGTCGCCGCGCCCGGCGCGCCGGGTCTCGCGGAGGAGGCGGCGCGGCTGCGGTCGGCCTGCGGAGCGACCCATGATTTTGCGAACGACAAAGACCCTTTTGAAGGAGAGAAAAGATGAAATACTGGTTCGGACGTCTCGCGGTATTCGCGGCGGTGACCGCCGCGGCATGGGGCGCGCCGCTGGGGGAGGTCAGGGAAAACGGCATTATCGACGTTAAAACCGATCACTACGCGCTGGGCTTTTTTCCGGGGCACATGTTTCCCTTCAATTTGAAGGCGGCCGACGGCACGGCGCTGCCGGAAATCATCTTCCTCGACCGGATCGTCGCCGACCGCAAACAGTATTCGCTGCGCATCGACCGCTTCGCCGAAACCAGGATCGTCGAAAACAGCGACGACCGGTTGACCGTCGAAATCAGCGGCCACTACTGTCTCGACGCCGACACTTCCGCGCCGGGACGCCCGCTCGCGGTCTACCGCTACGAATGCCGCCGTAATTCGCCGGAGATCAAGGTTTCCGCCACCGTCAGCCGCGAAGACGACACCGAATGGGCCGAAGTCCACTTCATGCAGCCGGGCTGGCGCGGCAACCCCTTCCTTTGCAGCATCGACGCCAAGGGCGTCGCCAAGCCGTTCGCCGGCAAATCCGACAGCGAACCGGCCGCCGTCGGCGGGGCCGGTTTTCTCGGCCTCTCGGACGGGCGGACGGTCGTCGGGCTGGCGGCGCCGCGCGTAACCGCCTGGAACAACAGCAAGGGCAAATACTACAGTTACTTGTCCGCCGCGCGCATGACCGGCTGGAAAACGCCGCAGGCCATGTTTGGCGCGGTGCTCTCCATCCGCCCCGCGCCAAACCTGTCATTTCACCCGTAACCTCAGGAAACCGGAATGCATTGGATTGATTATGTAATTATCGCACTCCCCGTTGCGCTTATCGTTTTCATCGCGCTTCGAACCAGAAAATATGTCCGCAACGTTTCCGATTTCCTGACCGCCGGGCGCGTCGCCGGGCGTTACGTCGTCGCCGTCGCCGGCGGCGAAGCCAACCTGGGGCTGGTCAGCGTGGTGGCTATGATGGAAATGTACTACAACACCGGCTTCGGCGTGGTGTTCTGGACCAAAATCGGCTCGCTGGTGACCTTTTTCTATTCGCTCACGGGTTTCTGCCACTACCGGTTCCGGGAAACGAGAGCCATGACGCTGGGGCAATTTCTCGGCATGCGCTACGGCCGCAATTTCCGGTTTGTCGCGGCGATTTTTCAATCGGTTTCCGGCATTCTCAACTACGCGCTGTTCCCGGCGGTCGGCGCGCGCTTCCTGATCTATTACCTCGATCTGCCGTTTCACATCGGTGTCTTCGGGATGCAGTTCCCGACGTTTGGCGTGCTGATGGCCGGATTCCTCGGACTGGCGCTGGCGGTCACGCTCCTGGGCGGGCAAGTGACGATCATGGTCACCGACTGCGTGCAGGGAATCCTGAGCTACCCGCTCTACATGGTCCTGGTCGTCTTCGTGCTGGTGAAATTCTCCTGGGCGGGTGAAATGGCGCCGTCGATGCTGATCCGTCCGCCGGGCGAAAGTCTGCTCGACCCCTACGATATTTCCAAACTGCGCGACTTCAACTTGTTTTTCGTGCTCGCGGGCGTTTACATGTCGTTTTTCTACCGCATGACCTGGTCCGGCGCGCAGGGCTTCAACGCCGCCGCCGTGTCCGCCCACGAACAGAAGATGAGCGGATTGCTCGGCTACTGGCGCAACGGCTTTTCGGTGATGATGTACATCCTGCTGGCCGTCGCCGCCATCACCTACCTCAACCACGGCAACTACCGCACGGACGCGCTCCGGGTCGACCGGGTGCTGACCCAGAAAGCCATCGACGACGTCGCGTCCGCCGATCCCGGCTTGCACGCCTCGCTCTCCGCCGTCGCCGCCGCCGCCGAAGCGGACGCGACGGAATCAACCGCCGCGGAGCGCAAAAGCACCGTCGGCCGCGACCGGGTGGAAGAGGTACTGAAAGCACAGGACAAAAGCAAGGCGCAGACCTTCGGCACGATTTACCGCCAGATGCAGGTTTCAGTCGCGGTCAAAGACATGCTCCCGGCCGGGATTACCGGTATTTTCTGCGCGATCATGATTATTCTCTTGATCACCACCGACACGGCTTACATGCACTCCTGGGGGAGCATCCTGGCGCAGGACCTGATTTTGCCGCTGCTGAAACGCCCGCTGACGCCGAAGGAACAATTGCTGCTGCTGCGCTGCTGTATCGCGTCCGTCGCGGTCTTCGCGTTCCTTTTCTCGCTGCTTTATTCGCAGATCGACTACATCCTGATGTTTTTCGCCATCACCGGAGCGATCTGGTCGGCGGGGGCGGGACCGGCGATTGTTTTCGGCCTCTATTCCCGGCGCGGCAACACGGCCGGTGCGTTCACTTCGCTCTTCACCGGCAGCGTGATCGCGGTCGGCGGCATTTTCTGCCAGCAGAAGTGGGCCGAAACGATCTATCCCTTCCTGGAACGCCATGGACTTGTACGGTTTGTGAGCGATCTGCTGACGACGCTCTCCAAACCGCTCAATCCGTACGTGATATGGGAGGTGACGCCGTATAAATTTCCGATCAACTCGCAGGAAATGGCGGTGATCAGCCTTACAACGTCGGTGGTTCTCTACCTGGCGGCCTCGTACATCACGGGGCGCGGACGGCTGTTCAACCTCGACGCGATGCTGCATCGCGGCCAATACCGGGTGGAGGAAATCCGCACCGAACCGGCGAAAATCGGCTTCCTCTCCAAATTCGTCAACATCACTCCGGAATACACCAAAGGCGACCGGATTCTGGCCTGGAGTTCCTTCGCCTACAACGTGATTTTCAACACGGTGATCTGTTTCGTCCTGGTGATCGCCTGGAACATGTTCCAGAAATGGACGCCCGAGGCGTGGGGCTGGTATTTCTACGTGACCAACATCCTGGTGGCGGGCGTGATCGCGCTGGTATCGACCTTCTGGTTCTCGATCTGCGGGACCAAAGACCTGATCCGGCTCTTCAAGCGGCTGGAGGAAAAGAAGTCCGACGACAGCGACGACGGCCGCACCGGCCTCCGCCCGGACGAAGTGAAAGAGTAGCCGGAATCAAACATCCAAGCCCGTGCTAAACTCAAAACGCCGAGCAAAGCAAGGCGCTCCTCTCGCTCCTCCGCCGCCCGCTTCCGAGGTGAAAGCCGAGTAAGTCCTCCCGCGCCGAATGTGGACAGGCGGCTTGCCGCCATTTTTGCTTCCGGTGATTTCTTCCGTAATCGAGGCGGTTGGAGTTGGGTGTCATTATAGCGGTTTATTGCACCATTCCTCATGTCCATCTTCGTTGTTGCTCCCGCGGTAATGTACTCCGGCGCTTGTGCCCGCGTTAGCCCAACCTTTTTTTTGAAATCAATATAAAAGTCACAAATTTGCATATCAATACACATTTTTCACAATTGCAATGCATAAAAATAGATGTAAATTGCTTATAGATTCAATCAAAAAAGCAAAGCGATAATGACTTATGACAAAAAAAATTCATTTTGGATTCCTCGGGTTTGGGAAAATCACACAAGCGGATCATCTGCCGGCTCTCAAGAGCCTGGCAGACCGGGCGGAAGTTTCCGCCGTGTTTGACCCCGAACCGGGCAAGGCGGAAGCGCGGGCCGCAGAGTTTGGGATCAGTCCTAAGATCTGTGCTTCGCAGGATGAATTGTTGGCGCAGGATATTGATGCGGTCATTATTGCCGCGCCCAATGTATTCCATTATCCGCAGGCCATTGCTGCGTTAAAGGCCGGCAAACACGTTTTAGTCGAGAAACCAATGAGTTTCACCACGGCACAGGCTGATGAAATGATTGATCTTTCTCTGAAAAAAGGTCTGGTGCTGCAGGTCAACCAGTCGCGCCGCTACAATCCGCTGATGACTGAAGCGAAAAAATGCATTGATGAAGGACTGATTGGCGATATTTTGCATTTTCGCAGTCAGCGCACGATGGTTGACAGTCCGGAAATGCTCTGGTCTCCGGGAGCATCCTGGTTTACCGACCCGAAATTCGAGGGAAGTCTGGTGGGCGATATTGCCGTTCACATGTCTGATGCCATGGACTGGTTCTGCGGTCCCGCAGCCGGTTTGAGCGCGGTAACCCGCAAAGCAAAACGGAAGGTTGAAGATGTGGTTTTTGCTCTTATCAATTATCGGAGCGGAGCTGTCGGCACGCTGGAGCTGAGCTGGAACTTCCCGGGCAACTATCGTTCGGACGAGATTTACGGTACCAAAGGAGCGTTGCGCCTGCAGAGCAACGGACTGGCCTTTGAGTTCATTCCGGCCGGGTCAAAGCAGGTGACCGAATTGATCACCGCACAAAACCCGCATTCGTATAGAAGCTCACATGCCTGCTTCCTGGATGCTGTTGAAGCAAAATCGACGACGGCGTGGGAATTTGGCCGAAACGCCGTTTCGTTAGTGGAGGCCCTCCGAAATTCCGGTGCGGCCGATGGACAAGTTGCTATCCCCAATTACCGTAAGAAATAATCAGGAGTCCGTATGATGAAAATCGGGTTAAGTACATACAGTTTGAAGGGCGCGTTCAGAGATGGCCGGCTGGATATGCCGGGCATTGTCCGCACCATTGCCGAATGGGGTGGCGAACACGTGGAAGTTGCTCCGCTGCCGGATGGCGGATTTACAGAGCATCCGGAGGTCGCAAAAGCCGTGAAGGCTGAGTCCGAAAGGTGCAACATCCCTCTTTCCAGCTATACTTTTGCCGCCAATTTCCTGCTCGGCGGCGCGGATAACCACGAATTGAGCGCCGAGGATCGCAAAACAGAGATCCGGCGTGTCAAACAGCACATTGATATTGCCGCGGAACTCGGGGTAAAAATTGTCCGTCATGATGTCGGGCATCGTCCGGTGGAGAATACGGCTACAGCACAGTTCGATCTTGATCTGCCTGTTGTAGCGGAGGCGTGCGCGGAGGTTGCGGACTACGCAAAGCAATATGGCATTTGCACCAACCTGGAAAATCACGGCCGTCATTTTCAGGGAAGTGAGCGGGTCCGCCGCCTGGTTGAAGCGGTAAACCGCTCCAATTTCAGTTGTTTCATTGATGTGGGCAACTGCATCGGAGTGGATGAAGATCCGTATTCGGCGGCGCTGAACAATATCGATATTGCGACCATGTTCCATTTCAAGGACAATTTCCGTCGTACCCGGGTGCCGGATCCGGAAAACTGGCACATAACCAAACATGGCAATTTTTATCGCGGCGCTATTGCCGGCTACGGGGATATCGACCTTTTCAAGATTGCAGAACTCATTCGGAAGAAAGGATTTGACGGATTTATCTCGATTGAGTTCGAGTGCCCGGATGTAGATTGTTTGTACGGAGCCAGACGCAGCTTGGAGAACGTGAAAAGGATGTTCGGTAAATCATCCGGTAATGTTATCGGCCTCTGCTGACCGCCCGGGAAAGTGGAAATTTTATTTCTGACCGAGGGATCGTTCACAAAGCGCAAGGCAGTTGTGCATCATGGAGCTTTGCCGGAAACCTGTATTTGAGAATAGAGGTTGAAGATGAATCCGGGAAAAATTCTTCCCGCAGGCGACCTTTGCCGACAGTGCGTCCTGAGTCAGAAGGTTCGCTTGCAGTGTTGCATATAACAACATAAAAGGAGGCAATTAAAAGTCTTTCATCCGGTTGGACTGCCGTAAAAACCGTATGCATCAGGTGAAGACGCGATGAAGTTTCACAAAAAACTTGACAGAAGGGTTTGCAAGATGAAAAAGACTCGTTTAAGTACCTCATATCGTATATTTCATACTTCATACTTGTTCAATAGGCGGTTCACGCTTATAGAACTCCTGGTCGTCATTGCCATCATCGCCATTCTTGCCGCGATGCTGCTGCCGGCGCTCAACAAAGCGCGCGAAACCGCCCGTACCGCGTCGTGCACCAACAATCTTAAAACCGTCGGCCTGATGCACGTGATGTATGCCGACACCTACGACAGCATGCTGCCGGCCTCCAATGCGGCATCGTGGAGCACCTCAATCGGCTCCTCCGGCCGCTGGCCGATGGTGCTCGCCAAAATGTATTACAATGGAGACCCGCTGAGCGCACTGGTCACCACCAAATCGTCCAATCCCTTCAACTGCCCGACTGTGGTGCCGATCGCCCAGAGCTATCAGATGAACAGGGGGTTCAAAGACCAGGTCAATTACACCTTTTTGCGGATGTATTCCATTGGCTACGCGCTCGCCGGCCCCACCCAGCAGGACAGCTACCGCCAGAATGGAAGCACCTTTGTTAAGCTCAATGAAGTAACCCGCCCTTCGGCCGGCATATTGATCGTTGACGGCGCGGTTCAGAACACCACCGGCAGCGCCTATTCCACCGGGTACAGCAATGCCAGCGGGGACTACAACGCCGGGATCAACCGCGACAGCCATCTGCGCGCCGCAAGTGCGCTCGACAATCTGGCCTGCCGTCCCAATGTGCTGCATCGCGGCGACGGCAACACCGTTTCACTGCTCTATGTCGACGGTCACGTCGGCGCGCAGAACCGGATGCAGATTCAAAAGCATCAGGTCGATATCGTCCATCAGAAACAACACCTCGCCAATGGTGAGTAAGTTGTCATGTAAAAAAACATCCCCCTATTCGCCGCAACAGTACTCTCTCCGGCCGCTGCGGCGCCATTAAACCGCATGATGGAGCACAAAGAATTTCAGGAATTCTTCACGTGATCCATACTCATTGTTAATCCACAAAGAGGGTGACGGAAAAGTGAAACCTATTCTCAGGGGAACTCGGCCTGACGGCATTCGGTCGGAGACATGCCGGTGCGTTTGCGAAAAAAACGGGTGAAGTCAGACGGACGCTCAAAGCCGCACATGCCGGCAATCGCTTTGATGCTGAGATTTTCTTCTCGAAGTAGTTGGCGGGCGATATCCGCCCGGCAATGCAACAGGAAATCATGGGGCGGCACGCCGATATAGCGACGAAAATTGTCGCGAAAATAGTCATAAGAAATCTGATGTTCTTTTGCAAACGTCACAAAATCATGGTTGATCTCCGAGGCTTGCCGTATCATATTTTCCGCATCTTTGACAATCCGAAAAATACGCGAAGTGGCATGCTCGGCGCGAGTGATGTCATAGAGCGCGGCAATAAGCGCCTCAAAAAGCGGCATTGCCCGATATTCAGTAGCAGGAGAAAGAGTGCGGAAGAACTTGGCGATGTCATCAAAACGCTGTTCCATCGGCCCCGGAGCTTTTAACGGATAATAGTGTTCGCCGTCGGCAAGCTGATCCAAAGCATCCAAAAGGCGCTCACCGCGGGGGCCATTGAAGATGATCCAGCGGTTTTCGTAAAATTCATTCAAGGGGCTACACCATGAGAAATACTCATCGTCACGCAGCCAGTAGAAGAATGCTCCGGGCATTTCCCGGCAACGGTGCAATTCCCTCCGAAAAACGGAACCGTGAATAACGCCAATAGAATGGGACGCCTTTTTTCCGACCCGACAGGGAGCCTGATTCACCGGGCAGGAAACCTCCGGATGACTCTTGTGGGAGATGCTGGCCAGAGATGGCTTATTGGCGCAGGGATTTTTGTGATAACCGCAGCGTACAATGTGCAAATCGTCAAAATAATTCATTGATTGCCCACCACGTCCTCTTTTGCGGTCACAGGTTGCTGACAGGTATTAATGTAGCGCCTTAAATTTTACGTTCAAGGTTGGATTGGGTGGAATATCGCACGAAAAGTCCGATGACTTAAGCAATCGCCCCACCCTCGCGCCGAGCGAAGCAAGGCGCTCCCCCGCCCGCCCAAACGCCGAGCGAAGCAAGGCGCTCCCCCGCCCGCCCAAGCGCCGAGCGAAGCAAGGCGCTCCCCCCGCCGCCCGCTTCCGAGGCGAAAGCCGAGGAAGTCCTCCCCCAACCCCGAACGCGGACAGGCGGCTTGCCGCCATTTTTGCTTCCGGTGATTTTTTCCGTAATCGAGGCGGCAAGGGCAAGCGTGCTCCCGCACGCGACGACCCGCAGCCAACGAAGAGTACGGGAAAAAGCGCCGGAAACAAAAATGGCGGAGAGGGGGGGATTCGAACCCCCGATAAGGTTTCCCCTATGACGGTTTAGCAAACCGTTGCTTTCGGCCACTCAGCCACCTCTCCGCAATGCCGCGTCTGAGGCGCGGCTGTCGAATAGACCTTACAATAGCTCCGAATTCGGCAAAATCAAATCGCGGCGGAGAAAAACAGTGAAAAAGTTGCCGTATTACGGATGGACGCTTCCCTGGGCGATGTAGAAAGTATTGCCTTCCGGATCGTTGCCGCGGAAGTAGAGGCCGCCCGGGCGTTCCTCGGGTTTTTCCGCGAGGGGATAGCCGGCGTCGGCGAGGCGTTCACGGATGTCGTTGAGGTTGTTTACTTCGAGCATCCAGCTGGTGGCGGCGGATTCGTGTTCGAGGTAGGGGGCCTTGCTTGCTTCAAGGCGGATCGCGAAATTACGCGACGGGTGGAATTCGACCGCGAAGGTGCTGTCGACCACCGGGTCGCCGATGCCGAGCAGATCGCGATAAAACTGACGGCAGACGTCCATTTGATTGACCCGGAGCAAAATCCCAACTCGCCGCGATTCCATAATCTCTCCCTGTGTTCCCCAAAAAGTTCGCACCCTTCGCCCACGGGGCTCGGGTCCCGCGTTGCGGGCTTCGGCTCTCTTTCCGGGGGCCCCGCTCTGCGTCACTCCGTGCGGCTCGCGCCGTACTCATGACTTCGAGTGAGGTATTGTTCATGTCGATTGTTGATAAACTTCGCCGGCCCGTCCTTATTTCGTCTTTCAAAGTATGCTCTTCCAAAAGACAGAAAGGGCGCAAAGGACGAAAAAGACGCGCCTCACGCCTGAATTATTTCACCCCGCCGCCTTGCTAAATCAACGATTGCGTATACATTATAGTGGGAATCTGAATTGTGCAAATCGAAAACCGGAAAAAACGAAGGAGTCGTAACCGCCCCCCGTATCCGGACCGCGAAAAAGGAATGAAATGGACAACAATACCTACCAGAATCCGCTGACCGGCCGTTACGCCGGAAAGGAAATGAGCTACCTGTGGTCCCCCCAGTTCAAGCACTCCGCCTGGCGGAAGCTGTGGCTGGCGCTGGCGACCGAGGAACAGTCGCTCGGGCTCGACATAACCTGCGAACAGATCGGTCAGATGGCGGCCCACCTCGAAGACATCGACTTCGAAGCGGTCGCGGCCAAGGAAAAGGAGTTGCGTCACGACGTGATGAGCCATATCCATGTCTTCGGCACCCAATGTCCGGCGGCGATGCCGATCATCCACCTCGGCGCGACCAGCTGCTACGTGACCGACAACACCGAGCTCATTCAAATGCGCGACGGCCTCAGGATCATCCGCCGCAAGCTCCTGAAGCTGATGAAAAACCTCGCCGGTTTTTCGCTCGCCCAGAAAGACGTGCCGATGCTCGGCTTCACCCATTACCAGCCCGCCCAGCTGACCACGGTGGGCAAGCGCTTCTCGCTGTATTTGCAGGATTTCATGCTCGACTTCGAGCAGATCGCGTTCCAGCTCGAGAAAATGCCGTTCCGCAGCGTCAAGGGAACCACGGGTACCCAGGCGAGTTTCCTTGCGCTCTTCGACGGCGATCATGAAAAGGTCCGCGAACTCGAGCGTCGGGTGGCGGCCCGGATGGGCTTCAAGCGCGTCGTCGCGGTGTCGGGGCAGACTTACACCCGCAAAGTGGATTATTTCGTGCTGGCCGCGCTTTCCGGTATTGCCCAGTCGGCGGCGAAAATGGCGACCGACATTCGTTTGCTGGCAAATTTGCGCGAAGTCGAGGAGCCGTTCGGCAAGAAGCAGATCGGCTCGAGCGCGATGGCTTACAAGCGCAATCCGATGCGCTGCGAGCGGGTTTGCGCGCTGTCGCGTTTTCTGATGAACCTTCCCGGCAATGCGGCGCAGACGCATGCGGTGCAGTGGTTTGAGCGGACGCTGGACGATTCGGCGAACCGGCGGCTGGTGTTGCCGGAGGCGTTTTTGACGGCGGATATCATTCTTTCGATTTTGATCGACGTGACCGACGGCTTGCAGTTGTGGCCG
>JAVBUI010000253.1:0-5581 GCA_031555495.1 Victivallaceae bacterium
CGTTCACCGGCGGCGCGGCCGGATTTTTCTCGATATCCCCGTCAACCACACCGGCTGGGCCTCGAAGCTTCAGAGCGATCACCCCGAATACTTTGTCCGCGACTCGGGAGGCCGCTTCGAGAGTCCCGGCGCGTGGGGGACGGTCTGGGAGGATTTGTGCAAGCTCAACTACAACGACCGGAACGTCCACCGGCTGATGGCCGAGGTGTTTCTGCACTGGAGCCGCCTCGGCGTCGACGGTTTCCGCTGCGACGCGGGGTACATGCTGCCCGCCGACGCGTGGGATTACATCGTCTCCAAGGTCCGCGAGGAGTTTCCCGACACAGTTTTCATGCTCGAGGGGCTGGGCGGCAAACTCGAAGTCCAGGAGCATCTGCTCGGCATATCCGGCCTTGACTGGGCCTATTCCGAGCTGTTCCAGAATTACACGCGCGACGAGATCGGCCGCTACCAGCCTTATGTTGAACGCTGTTCGAAGGAGTACGGCACGCTGGTCAACTTCGCCGAAACGCATGACAATTCGCGCCTTGCGGCGGTTTCGGAGCGCTATTCGGAGATGCGCTGCGCGCTGACCGCGCTGTTGTCGGAGGCGGGTGCTTTCGGCTTCGCCAACGGCGTCGAATACTTTGCGACCGAAAAAATCGACGTTCACAAAGCAAGCCCCCTCCGCTGGGGCGCCGCTCCCAATCTGGTTCCTTATCTTCGGCGGCTCCATACCATTCTTGGTGAAATTCCCGCCTTTTACGCCGATTCCAAAGTCGAATTGATCCAATCAGGCGGCGGCAACGTCGTCGCCGCGCTGCGGAGCGCCCCCGGCGCGCCGCAGGTGTTGGCGGCGGTCAATTGCGATTGCGGCAACGGCGCGGCCGTTCAGTGGGACGCGTCGCGCTTCGGCGGCGACGGGGGCGAGGTATTCGACCTCCTTTCCGGCCAAAAACACGCCCTTCGTCGCGACGGGAAACTGGCGGGGATCGAGCTTCCGCCCGGCGGCGCGGCGCTTTTGACTTTCGACGCTTCGCTGTCCGAAAAAATCGAAACCGCGCTCAAAAGTTCGGCGGGCGAACCGGAACGTGTCACCAGCCAGCGGGCGAGGGCGGCCGGGTACGCGATCTGGGAACGGCTCGCTCCGGGAACGCTGCCCGAGTTCGACGTGGCAAAGGTGCTGCGGGACGACCCGATGAAATTCTGCGAACTCGCGGCCGGGAGCGATCTTCCCAACGTGGCCCGCTACCGGGTCGGCGTCGATGAACGGCGGGTTTTTCCGATTTCGTCGGAGGAGATGCTGCTTCTGGAGTGCGACACGATTTTCCGCGCCGCGATTTCCTTCGGCGGGCAGCGGCTCCGGACGGTGGCGAGCATTCCCCGCAGCGGCGGGCATGGTGAATTCGCGCTGCTGACGCTGCCGCGCAATCCCGAAAAACGGCGGCGCGAGCTTGAACTCGAATTGACCGTCTTTGACGCGCCGGGCTCGACCCGGCGGGCGGGGTCTCTGCTTGAACTCGGCGACAACAAACTCGTCCGCTGCCGGATGCGAATTCCGGGAGGACGGATCCGGGAGCTCAACAGCTACGCCTTTGCCGCCAATGACCGCGGCGGGATGTCGATGGTGCCGGCGGCCTGGGGGGAACTGGTCAGCAAATACGACGCGATCCTTGCCGGCAATGGTTCCGCGCCTTATCCGGTCGACCGCCGGACGATGTTCACCCGCTGCCGGGCGTGGCTGGTGGCCGACGGGTACTCCAATGAAATCGACCTCAAAACGCTCGAATTCTTCACGCAGGGCGAAAACAACCGCGCCCAATGGGATTTTCTCATCCCCGCCGGGCAGGGGCGGCTGGCGGCGGTCAGGATCGAACTGGTCGCCGCGCTCGACGGCGACGCGGTGAAACTTCATTTCTCGCGTTACGCCGACGAACGCGCCGACAGCGACGCCAAGTGCCGGATCATCCTCCGGCCCGACCTCGAGAACCGCAACAATCACGAATTGACCAAGGCCTTCCTCGGCCCGGAACGCAGTTTCCCGGGCGCGGTCAAACTCTTCGACGGCGGCTTCCTCTTCGCTCCCGGCAACGACCTCTCGCTCCGGCTGTCGCTCGACAAGGGGCACTTCGTCCACGAGCCGGAATGGCGTTACATGGTCAATCTGCCGCTCGAGGAGTACTACGGGCAGGATCATTCGACCGACCTCTTCAGCCCCGGCTATTTCGAATTCGAACTGCGGCCGGATGTTCCGTCCGAGCTCTTCGCCGCGATCAGCCGCCCCGATTCGATCGAAGAAGCCGACGGCTTCCGCTGGCCCGACTGCAAGGAGCCGCTGCCGCACGAGCTCGGGCCGCGCGAAGCGATGCGCGACTCGATCCGTCACTTCATCGTCCGCCGCGACGCCTTCAGCACCGTGGTCGCGGGCTATCCGTGGTTCCTCGACTGGGGACGCGACACCTTGATCGCGCTTCGCGGCGTGATCGCCGCCGGGTTCCGCGATGAATCGGCGGCGATCCTGCGGCAATTTGCCGCGTTTGAAGAAAACGGGACCATTCCCAACGTCATTCACGGCCTGCACGTCGGCAACCGCGACACCAGCGACGCGCCGCTCTGGCTCTTCGTCGCGGTGCGCGACTACATCGCCCGCTTCAAGGACGACTCGATCCTCGACGCCGACTGTCGCGGCAGGAGTTTCCGGAACGTGCTCCACTCGATCATCGACCACTACCGCAAGGGCACGCCGAACGGCATCAAAATGGACGCCGAAAGCGGCCTTGTCTTCAGCCCCTCGCACTTCACCTGGATGGACACCAACTACCCCGCCGGAACCCCGCGCGAAGGGTACCCGATCGAAATCCAGGCGCTCTGGTACGCCGCGCTCGAGTTCGCCGGACGCTTTGACAAGTCGCTGAAAGAACTGGCCGGGACGGTTTCGAAGTCGATCGAAACACTCTTCTTCCTCGAACCGGAACAGCGTTTCTCGGACTGCCTCCACGCCCCGCCCGGCACTTCGGCCCGCCATGCGTCGGCCGACGACCACGTCCGCTGCAACCAGCTCTTTGCACTGACCCTCGGCGCGGTGAAAGACCGGCCGAAACAGCTGGCGATTCTCGAAAGCGCCCGCGAACTCCTGATTCCGGGCTCCATCCGCAGCCTCTCTGACCGGCCCGTCGCGTGGAAACTCCCGGTCTGGCGCGAAGGGGTGCTGCTCAACGACCCGGAGCGGCCCTACCGCGGCGAATCTTCGGGGCCGGAGGACACTTCGCGCAAGGTGGCGTACCACAACGGCACCGCCTGGGGCTGGCCGTTCCCGTCCTATTGCGAAGCGCTCTACCTCGTCGGCGGCCGGGCGGCGCACAAGCGCGCTCTGGCGTTGCTCGACTCGATCGCGGTCCGCGCCGATCAGATGATCCCGGGGATGCTGCCCGAAATCTCCGCCGGAGACGCGCCCCACCGCGACGGCGGCTGCCAGGCGCAAGCTTGGAGCGTCACCGAGGCGTACCGGGTTTATTGTCTCCTGGAGCATAAGTTGTGATCCGCCGCCATCCTCAATGGGTGCTTTATTTGCTGACGCTGCTGTGTCAGCTCTTTCTGCTCTGGCAGGGGCGGGAGGCGGGGCTTTTTCCACCGCCTTCGCCCGGGACCGACCAGCAGGCGCTGCTGGAAGCGTCGCGGGCGCTGGCCGGGGGGGGGCTCCCGCCCGAAACTTACCGTTATTCTTATGGTTACACCGTCTTTCTGACCGTTCTGACCGCGCTTGGCGGCGGGAAGCTGGTTGCGATGCGAATCCTTCACGCGATGACGGCGGCGCTGATTCCGGTGGTGATTTACCGGGCGGGCCGACTGGCGTTCCACGACCGGAGCGCGGCTTTCGCGGGGGCCCTCGCGTATCTTTTTTATGCCCCGGCGCTCTTGATTTCGCTCGATTTTCTTCGCGCCGCGCCGCTGGCGCTGGCGTTTGTCGCTTTTTACGATGCCTTGCTGCGCGGCGTTCTCAAGCGGTCGGTCAAATGGCTGGCTTTCGCCGGAGTGTTGGCGGCGCTGACTGTGCTCGGGCGGGAAAACTTCGCGGCGGTGATTTTCGTCCCGTTGCTTTTTCTTTTCGTTCCCCGTATCCGGCGGCGGCTGCCGCGCCGGGGCGTCGCCGTTTTTATCATTGCCGCGCTGCTGCCGGTGCTGGCGGTCATGACGCTCAATTACGTCCGTTTCGGGAGCTTTCAGCCGGTGCCGGGGAATGCGGCCAATATCATGCAGTTCTACCACGGCGAAGCGGCGGTGCGCGATATGGGGGCGGCGGCGGTTTCGATGCTGGGGCGAATTCCCGGCCAGTTCAGCGCCTTTTTTTCGAATTACGAGCTTGCCAACAGCTTGTCGGTCTACGCGCACCGGGAGCTGATCGGATTCCTCAACGTTTTTTGGCTGCCCTATCAGATACTGATGCTTTTCGCTTTCGCCGGGGCCTGGCATTTCCGTAGGAACCGGGCGGTGCAACTTGCGATGTTGCTGGTGCTTGCGTATGCGGGATCGATTCTTTTCTTTGTCATGTTCTACCGTTTCCGGATTCCGGCGGCGCCGCTGGTCGCGCTGTTGGCCGGCGGCGGCGCCGCCGCGCTGGCGAAGTGGATCAAGGCGCGCGACTACCGGACGCTTGCGGCCTTTGCCGCGACAGGGATCGTTTTTCTTATCCTGACCTCGGCGAATCCTGACGCCCTCCGCCCCTTTTCCGACCGCGCCGCGGTCGCCCGGCTGTTGATCGAGCGCGGCGAATTCGACCGCGCCGGACGCTATCTCCAGAAGATGACCACCGACGGGCACGACGTCCGCGCCGGGTTCATTCTCCTTGAACAACGCCGGGTTCAACCATAAAAAAATAAAAAAATTATGGATGGGGCTTGTATTTTTCTTTATTTGATATTATTATAATATTGTAATTAGTACAAAACAAGGCTTCGTGAAGTGAATCCCTGCTGAACACGGCATCTATGTTGGTTATTGTTGCTCTTATGAAGCTTTGCTTCAGGGAATATACAAGTAAAATTGGAATACGAAGGGCTGGGTGACAAAGAAAGCATCTGGAGTGGAGGGGGACTCTGGGGGGAGGTTTTCCGATGTTTTCGTCCTTCGTATTCTATCTTTTGGACTAAAAATTCAACGAAAGTGAACTGCGTGCAGGGCACCTTGTGAAAAGGCGGCTTTGGGCGTGGTTCTCCTTTCTCTGTATCCTGCTGAAAAGGAGCTTTTTATGCATGCTGAGATCGCGGAACAATTGCGTCGGTTCGGTGTCGCGCCGTCGACGCCCCGGATCGCCGTGTACAAATATTTGTGTGAAATGCGCAATCACCCCACTGCCGACGAGGTTTACAACGTTTTGCTGCCGCTCTATCCGACGCTTTCGCGCACCACGGTCTACAATACGATGAAGGTCTTGCGCGAACACCGGGCGGTCCAGACCATCCTGATCTAAAACGGTGAACAGCGCTTCGACGCCGAGGTTTCGGATCACGGCCACTTCAAGTGCGTCGCCTGCGGGAAAGTCTTCGACCTCTTTTTCCGGGAGGCGCTGCCGAAGCTCCCGGACGGATTTTGCGCCGACGAGTTC
>JAVBUI010000248.1:0-8739 GCA_031555495.1 Victivallaceae bacterium
ACGAAGAGCGACGAAGTCGCGAGCTGAGCCCGGTCCGAGCGACGCGGGCGCGCAGCGCCTGCGGAGCGATGCCATCCAACCAGTACTGCTTACAGAAAAAATCAAGACGCTATGTATCCCGGGGAGAACGGTCGCTCCGGCCTGGCGGCCGCCGCGTTGACCGGGCTCAGCTCGGAACTTCGTTCCTCTTCCTGAGCTGGGGGCTTCGCCCGGCGACCGCGAGGCTCCACCTCACACTCCGCCAAAGGGCTGTGCGCCCTTTGGATTCCGCACCAGGGCCGCGTGGCCCTGGACCCGTCGCTCCGCGCGGTGCGCTCCGCTCCTTACTTCGTCTGCGGCACGCTCGGCACGCCGAAGTTCTCCGGCACAATCTTCCGAATCGGCAGCGTCACCGCGACGCCCGGCACAATACACAACGACACAAATACAAAAAACCAGACGTAGCTCCCCATCCACTCCTGTATATACCCCGCCGCCATCCCCGGAATCACCATCCCCAGCATCATAAATCCCGTCATCAACGCAAAGTGACTCGTCCGGTACTTCCCGCTGTCCTCCGCAAACGCCACCATAAACAACATGTAAAGCGTAAACCCGAATCCATACCCGAATTGCTCCGCCGCCACGCAAACCCCCGCCACCAACCGGCTCTCCGGCCTCGCCGCCGCCAAATACACATAAAGCAAGTGCGGCAAATTGATCGCCAACAACATCGGCCACAGCCATCTGCGGAAGCCGTGCCGCGAAATCGCCATCCCCCCCAGCACCCCACCCGCCAACAGCGCCGCCACCCCGATCGTACCGTAAAAGAACCCCTGCTCCACCGTCGTGAAACCAAGTCCCCCCGCCTCCCGGCCATCCAGCATGAACGGCGCCGCCAACCGCAGCAATTGCGATTCTCCGAAACGGTAAAACAAAATGAACGCCAGCGCCGCTCCCACATGCTTTTTGCGGAAAAAGGTGGCAAAGGCTTCGCCGAAGTCCCGCAGCGAACCGGACTCCGTCAACGGCTTCTCCACCGACGGAAGCGCCCGAAAATGCCAAGCCGAAAGCAATGAAAACATCAGCGCCGACAGCGAGAACGCCAGCGCCCAACCTTTTGCGATCGAGCCGCTTCGGCCGGAGTACCAACCCGCCAGCATCACCAATCCCCCCTGCGTCACAATCACTCCCGCCCGGTAGGCGGTCGCGCGAATGCCGGAAAAAAATGATTGGTTATGCGTGTCGAGCCCGATCAGGTAAAAACCGTCCGCCGCCACATCGTGCGTCGCCGAAACGAATGCCAGCGCAAAGAGAAGCGAGAGGAAAAGCGCGTCGAAAGACGCTCCGGCCAGCAGCAATGCGGCCAAAGCGAACAAAAGCGCCATCAGGAATTGAAGGGCTGCGATCCAGCGCTTTTTGCTGCCGACGATATCGAGCAGCGGCGCCCACAACGGCTTGACCGCCCAGGGCAGCGACAGGAGACTGGTATACAAGGCGATCCGGGTATTGGAGAGCTCAAGGTTTTTCAGCAGGACCACCGAAACCGAACCGACGACCGCGAACGGCACCCCCTCCGCAAAATAAAGCGTCGGTACCCAGCGCCAGCCCTTCGAGCTCACTGCCCGCCCATATTCGAAACCGCAATCGCACAAACGGCCGGATCGACCCGGACGCTTTTCAGGTTCAGCTCGGCCCGAACAAAGAACCGGCGTTCGGCGCCTTTCGAAACCACCATGGAATCGGCGAATTCCAGCTTGCGGGTCACGATCACCTGATTGTCCGGCAGGAGTTCGAGCGTGTAACGCAACTCGGGCTTCTTGATTTCCTCATCAACGCAGACCCAGAGGTCGGGATCCGGCTGATCCATTCCAGGCAGCCAGTTCTGGCAATACAAGCGGATATTGTCGACATCGTTCATCCGCCACTCCGGAATCCGGATCGGCTTCAAACCTTTGTTGCGCAAAGAGAAGGAAACTTTGACCTCTTCTCCCGACTTGAAGTTCACCGGCCCGACGCTGCTGAAGGTGAGCTCATATTCCTTGAGCGGCGGGAAGTCTTTTTTTACCGCGTCCTTTTCGCCGAACTTCGTCTGCGGCGTCAAGACTTCAGTGACACAGCCCGCCACCAGCAGCAATCCCGCCGTCAGCAGCGGCAACAGCACCTTTTTCATTTCGCCCCCCTTTTCCTGATCACGGTCTTCTCCCCGATCCGGCTGCGGAAAACGATGATCAGGATGATGAAATAACAGCCGAGCAACGTCCAGAGCCCCCCCTCGGTCCGCATCAGTTCGCCGGTCGACATGTCTTTGGCGTTTTCAAGGAAATTCCTGCGGTTGAAGTTGACCACGCTGACCAGGATGTAGTAAACCCCGGTCCACAACGCGCAGCAGACCACCGTCGCCACCGCCTTGAACAATTTATCACCGAGAAAATCTCCGATCTTGCGGGCCGGATAGCTTTCGTAGGTCGGGCCCAGGTGTCTTCTTTTGCTCATAGTCCGGTTCCAGTCGTGAATAGTTTTCTGTAATTTTGTTTGCATCTTTAAGATACCATCAAACCGGGCTCCCGTCAAGCCCGAAAAAAGTGCAAAAAAGCTGATTTTTTCTTGAAAACCGGGGGTTTCGAGTGTATCTTAGACCCTGAAGTTTAAACATATCATCAATTGCTTGCGTTTTTATGCGCAAGCTTCCGGAGATCAGGAAGTTCTATGAGCGAAGAAAACACCGGCGAAAACCTTCCCGCCGAGGCTGCCGGCAGCCCCGGGGAGTACAGTGCGAACAAGATTACCGTCCTCGAAGGACTTGAAGCGGTGCGGATGCGTCCGTCGATGTACATCGGCGACACCGGACAGCGCGGATTGCACCACCTCGTTTACGAAGTCGTCGACAACAGCATCGACGAAGCGCTCGCGGGGTACGCCTCGCGCATCGAAGTCGTCATCCACGGCGACAACTCGATCACCGTCACCGACGACGGACGCGGCATTCCGATCGACATTCACGAAGGCGAGGGAAAACCCGCCGTCGAAGTCGTGCTGACCATCCTCCATGCCGGGGGAAAATTCGACCACAACGCCTACAAGGTCTCCGGCGGTCTCCACGGCGTCGGGGTCTCCTGCGTCAACGCCCTGAGCGCCCGGCTCGAAGTCGAGGTCTGTCGCGACGGCGGGAGCCACCTGATCGTTTTTGAACGGGGAGAAACCGTCAGTCCGCTGCGGCGGCTCGGCGACACCGACCGGCGCGGCACCCGGGTGACCTTCCTGCCCGACAGTACGATTTTTACTGAACTGACTTATGTCTGGGATATTCTCTCGAACCGCCTCCGCGAACTTGCGTTCCTCAATCGCGGGATCACCATCACCCTCCAAGACGAGCGCCCCGGCGAACACGGCGCGTCCCGCAGCGAAACCTTTCACTACGACGGCGGCATCAGCGAATTTGTGAAGCACCTCAACGCCAACAAGGCGGTGATGCATCCCGACGTGATTTACTTCCACCGCGAGCGCGACGGCATCGACGTCGAAGTCGCGATGCAGTACAACGACGGCTTCAACGAGAACATTTTCAGCTATACCAACAACATCAACACCATCGAGGGCGGCACCCACCTGGTCGGTTTCCAGACCGCGCTGACCCGTACGGTGAACAATTACGCCAAGGGGCAGCTCAAAAACGACAAGGCGATGACCGGCAGCGACACCCGCGAAGGTTTGTCGGCGGTGATCAGCGTCAAGGTCCCCGATCCGCAGTTCGAGGGGCAAACCAAGACCAAGCTGGGCAACAGCAACGTCCGCGGCATCGTCGAATCGGTGATCAACGACGAATTATCCGCATACCTCGAAGAGCACCCGGCCACCGCCAAGGAAGTGATCCTCAAGGCGATGACCGCGTCCCGCGCCCGTGAAGCGGCGCGCAAGGCCCGTGAACTGGTTCAACGCAAGGGCGCGCTCGAGGGCTTCGCGCTTCCGGGCAAACTTTCCGACTGTTCGAGCCGCGATCCCTCTCAGTGCGAAGTTTACATCGTCGAAGGGGACTCCGCGGGCGGTTCGGCCAAGCAGGGCCGTGACAGTTCGTTCCAGGCGATCCTGCCGATCCGCGGCAAGCTCCTCAACGTCGAAAAGGCCCGCCTCGACAAAGTCCTTGAAAACAAGGAAATCCAGGGCCTGGTCGCGGCGATCGGCTGCGGCATCGGCAATGAAGATTTCGATATCAACAAAGCGCGTTATCACCGCATCGTCATCATGACCGACGCGGACGTCGACGGTTCGCACATCCGTACTTTGCTGCTGACCTTTTTCTACCGGCAGATGAAGCCGCTGATCGAGGCAGGCTATGTTTATATCGCCAAGCCGCCGCTGTTCAAGGTGAGCCGCCGCAAGAAGGAGAGCTACATCGATACTGAAGAGCAGCTCGACCGTCACCTGATCGCGCTTGGCCGCGAGGACATTACGGTTCGCGCGGCGGCGGGGGCGGCGGTGGAGCCGGAGCTGGTGGAGAAACTGGTCGCGTTGTATGCCGAAGCCGCCCAGATCGAGCTTGGCTTGCGCCGGGTGGGCATTGACGCGACGGATTATTTCAAGCAGAAAAACGGTGAGGGAAAGTTCCCGATATCGCTGACGAAGGTTCGCGAAGCGGACGGAACGTCGACCGCGCGTTATTTGTATTCGCCGGAGGAGGAAGTCGAATTCATGGCGGCGACCAAGGCGCGGCTGGCGGCCGACCTCGGGCTGGAGGAGATGCCGGAGAGCGGCAGCTGGAGCCGTCATATCGATTTGATCAGCATTTTCGAATCGGCGCATTGCGATGCGTTTGCGGTGAAACTGACGGAAGCCGGGATCATGCCGGAGCAGGTTTACACGCCGGGCGACGAGCTGTTTGTGGTCACTGGCGCGGACAGCAAGGAAACAGCGGCGTTTTCGCTGAAGATGTTGTATGACGCGATTCGCGAGAACGGCCGTTCGGGGCTGCGGATTCAGCGGTACAAGGGTCTTGGCGAAATGAACGAGGAGCAGCTTTGGGAGACGACGATGGATCCGTTGAACCGTCGTATGATCAAGGTGACGATGGAAGACGCGGTGGAGGCGGAGCGGATGTTTTCGCTGCTGATGGGCGACGTGGTGGAGCCCCGGCGCGAGTACATCGAGAAGTTCGCCGCCGGCGTAAAAGACCTCGATATCTAAAAAGAAAAAAAAGCGCGAAGCGCTAATCTCGGCCAGCGTTCGGCTGGTCGCAGTCCAGCGCGCGAACAGCGCTGGTCGCTCCGGTTCCACCGGAGCGAAGCTAAGCGAAGCGCTCCCCCCCACCGTGGGCGGAGCCCACTCCGCTCTGCGAAAGCGAGGTCGGCAGCCACGACGCAGTCGGCGAACGACATAGAGCGAAGCAGTGGAACGGTCGCTCCGGCAGGCGCGTTGCACCCGCCTCCGCTCGGACCGGGCTCCGCACCGCGACTGGCGTCGCGTTTCTTGAGCTGGGCTGCGCCCGGGTGGGAACAGCGAGGTTCCACCTCGCACACCGCCAAAGGGCGCTGCCCTTTGGAAACCCGGCCGACCGTCGGCCTCGGAAAACTTTTAAGACAGAAAACGGCACTCAACATACAATCGACACACAGGAGCAACACATCATGGCGGAAAAAGACAAGGGCGCTTCCAAGGGCGGAGCACTCGACAAAGATAAAAACCTCGAAATCGCAATCAGCCAGATCGAAAAAGAGTTCGGCAAAGGCTCGATCATGCGCCTCGGCGACACCGGAACCATTTTTTCGGACGTCCCGGTCATCAGCACCGGCAGCCTCGCGCTCGACCTCGCCCTCGGCATCGGCGGCGTCCCCGCCGGCCGGATCATCGAAATCTTCGGCCCCGAATCCTCCGGCAAAACCACGCTCTGTTTGCACATCATCGCCAACGCCCAGGCCAAAGGCGGCCGCTGCGCGATCATCGACTCCGAGCACGCCGTCGATCCCGGCTACGCCGCCAAAATCGGCGTCAAAGTCAGCGACCTCCTGATCTCCCAGCCCGACTGCGGCGAAGACGCGCTCAACATCGCCGACGCGCTGGTCCGCAGCAATTCGCTCGACGTCCTCGTCATCGACTCAGTCGCCGCATTGGTGCCGCGCGCCGAATTCGAAGGGGCGATGGGCGACACCCACGTCGGCTTGCTGGCCCGTCTGATGTCGCAGGCGCTGCGCAAATTGACCGGCGTCGCCAGCCGCGGCCGCACCTGCATCATCTTCACCAACCAGATCCGCGAGAAGATCGGCGTGATGTTCGGCAACCCCGAAACCACCCCCGGCGGCAACGCGCTCAAATTCTACGCCTCCGTCCGCCTCGACATCCGCAAGACCGGCGTTTTGAAGGACGCCGCCGGAAACATCACCGGTAACCGTGCGCGGGTCAAGGTCATCAAGAACAAAATGGCTCCGCCGTTCCGGGTGGCGGAATTCGACATCAATTACTCCGAAGGCATCTCCAAAGCCGGTTCGATCCTCGACGTCGCCACCGAGCTCGGTTTGCTCGAAAAACGCGGCTCGTGGTTCTCCTTTGAAGGCGAACAACTGGGCCAGGGCCGCGACCAGACCAAGGCGCTGCTCGAAAAAGACCCCGCGCTCCAGGAAAAACTCCTCGCCCGGATCAAGGAAAAGACCCAGGTGGGCGCGGCTCCGGCAAACGGCGCGGCGGCGGACGACGCTCAAGAACCGTCGGCGGAATAAGGCGTTCCATTTCATCGCGGCGGGGCGTTTCCGCTTCGCCGCCCGATGTCAATCAGACTATGGGTTTCATCATGCCGAAAACGGGTATCTTCATCGGATTGGCGCTGTCGCTGTCGGCGGCGCTGCTGCCGTTCGCCGTGAACGCCCAGGACAGCCTGGAACTTGCCGAGCTGGGACAGAACGCGCTTGCGGCGCAGGACCTCGACCAGGCGGCAACCTTCTTCGAGCGCGCCCGCACCGGAACCGAGGGTGCGCAATGGCGCGGCCTGACGCTGCGGCTGGTCGATATCGAACTCGAACGCCGCCAGTTCGCCGTCGCCGAAAAACTGCTCGGTGAATTCGCCGTCCGCTACCCGGACGACGCGACGACCGCCCGCAAAATCGCCGCCGCAAAAGTCCTGCTGGCCCGCTCCGACTACGCCGCCGCCGACCAGGCCTGGATCGATCTTCTCGCCCGTGAAAAGCTGACGGGCGAAGAGCTCGGCGCCGTGCTGTCGCTCCAATTGCGGACCCGGATCATCGCCGGCAATTACCGCGGCGCGATCGAAACCGCGGAAAAACTTGAAAAACTCGCTCCCGATCCTGCCGCCGAATTCTCTGCCCGCTGCGGCCGCGCCTACGCGCTCGCCATGGAGGGGGCCCTGACCGAAAGCGCCGCGGTGATCAAAAAAATAACTCCCCGCAGCAACGCCGAAAAAGCTACCGTCGCCAAACTGGAACTCTTCCAGCTGCTGCTGGAGAAAAAAGACGCCGATTTCATCCGGAAATACGCCGCCCTCACGGCTGCCGGGGTGCCGGACCGGGCCGACCCGCTTTTTTTCCGGGTGGCTTCGATGGGCGGTCGTAAATTCCGCGACTCCAAAGAGTTCAAAGAGAGCGACCGGATGTTCCGCGACGCTTTCGCCGCGGCTTCGACCGACGGGGAAAAACGCGAAATGCTGCGCGAGCTCATCAATGTGCGCATCTCCGCCGGAGAAGCGGCGGCGGCGGCCGAATCGATCAAAAAATATCTTGAATTCTATCCCGATTCCCCCGAAAAAACCGCGCTTCATCTGCAAGCCGCCCGGCTCTGGGAACAGGCGGGAAACGTCGACCAGGCGCTGCATTCCTTCGGAGAAATCACCTCGCACGACTCGATCGCGCTCCAATCCCGGCTCGAAGCGGCACGCGAAGCGGCGTTGGCGGCGGTCCGGCTCAACCGCCCGGCGGCGATCCGCCAGAACCTTGTTTACATCATCGAACGCGCCGAAAAACCGGAACTGCGCCAGGACGCCTTTTTCCTGCTGGGCGAATCCGACTACCGGCAGAACGAATTCGCCCGCGCCGCCGAAAACTTCGGCAGCGCCGCCGACGAAGCGGGACCGCTGCGGGAACGCGCCCGTTTCTGGCAGCTGCAATCGCTGGTCAAAGCCGGCGACGACGCCAAAGCCGCCGTCGCCGCCAAGACATTGAGCAAAGCCGAAGACCCCGCGCTTCGCGCCTCCGCCGCTTATTTCACGGCGCTGCTGCTCGACCGTTCCGGGAAACACGCCGAAGCGCTTGCCGCTTACAGCGCATTTGTCAAGGCGCATCCCGATACCGAGTTTACGGCGGCCGCGCTCTTCGCCGCCGCCCGGATTTCGATGGAGGCAAAATCCTACGCCGCGAGTTCCCGGATGTTCCGCGAATTCGCCGCGAAATTCCCGAAGCACGAGCTTGCCCCCAATGCGCTCTGGCGGGCTGCCCAGTCGGCTTTCCTGATCGCCGACGACAAAGCAATGCAGTCCGCCGTCGAAGTTCTGGCCGCCGATTATCCCTCCTCGCCCTATACCACCGCGGCGTTGTTCCGGCAGGCCGATTACCTGCGGACCGAAGCCCGCTACCCGGCGGCGCTCAAGGTGCTCGAGGAAATTTTCGCACTGGCCGAAAAAAACAGCAACGCCGAAGTCGCCGCCCGCAGCCTTTACGATCAGTCCGACATTTACGCCCGGCTCGACAATTCCGTCAAAGCCCTGGCGCTGCTGGGCGAACTCCAGACCAGGTTCGTCAACAGTTCAATCGCCGCCGACGCCGC
>JAVBUI010000148.1:0-4546 GCA_031555495.1 Victivallaceae bacterium
CGGTTTCGGCCAGCGAATTGTGTTTGTATTTTTTCACCGGCCAATAGGACTGGCCGAGCCGGAAGGCGTTGGGGTCCGGGACTTTGAGCGGCACCAGGCCGGCGAAGGCCGCGTCATCGGTCAGCAGCGCCAATTGACCGAGGTTGGCCGGGCCTTCATAGGAGAGGGCCCAGTCTCCCTTGGAAAGATCCGAATGCATCAGCAGCGTTTCGCCGTAGACGCGGATCGCCGGGTTGTTTTCATACTGTCTCCCGCCGCTTAGTGTGGCATAGGTGATGATGGACTCGATGAAGGTCGAATACCACATCATCGTCCCGATCTGGAGCGCCGCCGAGTGTTTGAGCGGAGCGAAGACGTTTGCGACACAGCGCAAACCCTCGCGGCTGTCGAAACAGGGGTAGTAACGGTTGAAGTAATCGGCGAGCACGTAGACGCTGACCGCTTCCCAGAGATAATGGCGGTCCCGGAGCTTGGTATGCGGGGCCGGGTTGTCGAAAATCCGGTAGCCGCCCTGATAACCGTAAACGCGCCAGAAGGTCAGCTGGTCGTAGAATTTCTGCGTGACTTTGCGCCGCATTTCGGGCGTGAAGAAGGGATGCTCTTCGACCATGTCCCAGTAGAGCATCATCCGGATCGAGCGGTAGTGGTAGGGTTTGACCAAAGGATCGCTCGCGTCGTCGTAGTCTTCGTCGTCTTTGCGGAGCTCGGCGACGGTTTCCGGGGTCGGGAAGGCGAGGCGGAGGAATTCGGCCGCGTATTTTTCGTCGCCGGTCATGTAGAACAAGGCGAGGTTTTTGCTGATCCGGTTCCAGCCGAAGGTGGAGTCCCAGGTGGGGACCAAATAAGCGTTGCCGTCGATTTTGAGGCCTGGGGGAAGTTCGATTTCCGCGAGGTAGCCGAGCTCGAGATCGGGGGCGGCGGGGCGTTCGGCGATGATTTTTGCGAGCTTCGCGGCGGCTTTGGCGGTGCCCGCGTCGGAGCTGCCGCCGGCGGCGATGACGTTGAAGCCGTCGCCGAAGGGATTGTGGATGCTGCGGACGACCGAGCCGTCCTGCCCCGGATAACGGGCGTCGAGGATCAGTTGATGGAGCATATAAAGCTTCTCGATCGCTTCATTGGTATCGCGCGAACCGAGCATGATTAAATTGCGGTCAAGCTTGGAGATGTCTCGCAGCTCCCGGTCGTTGAGGATCGGGAGGGTGGCGCCGGTTTTCGCTTTGATCGCGGCGTTGACCTGATCGGCGAGCCTGCGGAAGCCGGGGCGGTCGGGGATCACGATCGCCGCCGCGCTTTTGCCGGATCTGACCAGCGGGGTGGAAATGTACAAATCGCGGTCGCCGACCACCAGTGCGCCGAAGTCGTAACGCGGATCGCCTTTGGGCGGCGGAATCGGCTCCTTTGAGGTAGTCAGAGTGAAATCGTCGACCACTACCGAGCCCGTGGGTTTGCGGCCCGAATAAATGTAGATGACGCCGCTCGAGGCGTTTTCCGGCGCCTGGAGCTCGATCGAATAGGTGTGGAATTCGCTCGCGCTCGCGGGCTTCATCTGGACGCTGACATTGAGCGGCCGTTCGCCGGGGCGATGGAACGAAATCTGAAAGTGGAATTCGCCCGCTTCCTCCGGCGCGGTCCGTTTCGCCTTGACCGTCGCCCGGTAGTAGTTTCCTTTGACGAAATTGAATTTTCGGGCGATTCCGATTTCGCCGTCGTCGGTGACGTCGCGGATCGCGACCGCGTAGCCGCCGCTTTCGGGAACCAGCGCGATGGCGCCGCCCTTGGCCCACTGCTGGTAGTAGCTCCAGCCCTCCGGGACATTGAGCGGCGGAGCCGCCTTGCCGGAATTGAAGTCGTCCGAGATAACCGTCTCCACCGGCGCGGCGGCGAAGGCCGCGGTGGTTAGAAACGCCGACAATGCGAGGAGGATGCGCCGCATGGTGTTGCCCTTTTTCTATTATCTGTCGGGATAAAGGTAATAATCCTGGGCGGTCTGAGTGCCGCACACGACTGTGTTGTGGGCGACCCGCTTCATGTTGGCCGCGCGGCCGTCCAGGAAGGCGGCGTTGATGGTGTTGTTGTTGTGCCGCCCCCAGGCGGTCCCCATGTTCCCCGAGTTGGACCAGTAGAGACCCGGATTCCAGAGCGTGGAGTAGTAACCCTCCGAGAATGCGACCTTGTGGCTCGGGCCTTTGAGGTCTTTGCTTTTTTTGGCTCGATTATCCCCGGAACCCGGGGCGTCTTCGACTTTGACGTAACCGGTGAACTGCCAGCGGATGACGCCGCTGGTGGAGGTTATCGTGGCGCCGCTGCTGTTCCAGAGCAGGAAAACGGTGCCGCTGTTGGCGACCACCGGATCGACGACTCCGTGTTCTTTGAGCGCCCCGGAACAGGAGGGGCCGGCGACGACGATTGCTCCATTGTTGAGGTTTTTGCGCGAGAAAAGGGAGGGGGTGTAGGGGTTGAGAAGGTGGAACCAGGACCGGTCGTACGTCATGCCGTTGTTGTATAGCCGCGACGGAACGATATATTCGGTGTTGTCGTTCTGGTAAAGCATTTCGGAGACGCCGGTCTGCTTCATCAGTGAGAGGCAGCTCGTCCGCTGGGCGTTGTCGCGCGCTTTGTTCAGGGCGGGCAGCAGCATTGCGGCAAGGATCGCGATGATCGCGATGACGACCAGGAGCTCGATCAGGGTAAACTTCTTCATTACAAAACTTCTCCTTTGTGTTTCGAGGAAATTATTTAACTTTTGCCGATTTCCCTGATTTGGGGAATGATTAAAATCCGGCGGGCCGAACTGCCGGGATTTTCGAGGCGGCGCAGCAGTTCGGAGAAGGCGGCTTCTCCGGCCTCCTTCCAGTCGATCCAGACCGTCGAAACCGGTTGATAGTCCGGCACGATCAGCGATTTGCCGTCGATGCTGAGCACGTCGAAGCGGCCGGTCATTTTTTCGCCGTGGCGTTTGAAATAAGCGTTTTGATAAATTTCGCACTGGTGGCCGCCGAAAAACAAAACGCCGGTGTCGGGAGAGGCTGCGAAACCGGTTCCCGGGTCGCCGATCGGGGTGCGGAGGATTTCGATTTCGCCGTGCGGCGCGAAGTGAAGCCGGAACGCGTCGAGCTGCTGTTGGACAAAAGGAATGTCGAGGTACGCGAAAGCCTTGACCTTGCGCTGTCCGCGCCGGAGGAAAAAGTCGGTGGCGAGCCTCGCCGCCTCGAGGGGATCGAGGAGCACGGTCGAAAGCACGCCCCCGGCGCAATCGGCCATGTCGACGCCGACCGTCGGCAGCGAGGCCGGGAGTTCGAGTTTGCGGTAGTCGTATTCGCCGAGCAGGAGGATGCCGTCCGTGTCGCCGGCCGCCGTCGAAAGCGGGGATTTGACGTTTTCATAATAATTGCGGGGGCGGAGCGTCAGGTTGCAGAGATGTTTCAGCGCCAAATTCTGGGCGCCGAGCAACGCGTGGGACAAATAGCTTTTGCCGAGTTCCCGGCTTTCGGCGTTGCAGAAGATCGTGATGTTCCAGCCATTGGGGGAGCCATTCTGACTTCGGTTTTTGGAGACGTAGGTTCCCGAGCCGTGGCGGAGTTCGATCAGTCCTTTTGCCTGCAGGTATTTCATGCCTTTCTGGACGGCGTACGAGCTGAGATTCGTCTCTTTGATGAATTGCTCGAGCGAGGGCAGCTTTTCGCCCGGGCGGTAGCTGCCGCTGCTGATGCGGGCTTCGAGGTGTTCGGTGAAGATGCGGTAAGCCGCCTGTTTCCGGGGTGTCATATTCGCCAAGTCTCCGAAAGTCTTGTGATATTTTCAAGAGTATTATATAACACTTTGGCGATGATGTCACGGGCGGATTGGAAAAAATGCACAGAAAGTAATGCGTGCCAACGCGCCCATAGGGAGCGGAGCGCACCAGCGCGGAGCGACGGGGCCTCACGCCACGCGGCCCTGGTGCGGAATCCAAAGGGCGCACAGCCCTTTGGCGGAGTGTGAGGCAGAGCCTCGCCGAGGTATGCGGGACCCTGCGTGATGTATTGGCGCAGCGAATGGATGAATATGCCCCATTCCTGTGAATTGTATTGAGTGGTTCCGTCCGTCCCGGTGTAGTGTTGATATATCAATATCATACACTTGATTTCCGGCCGGCGCAATCGGCAAAATTAAGAAAATTTCCAAAAAAACTTACGCGTTTTTTTGGTATCTTTCACGGTATTTTTGGCATATGTCTTTGTTGTACAGTAGCTTGATGAACACCCCGCCGACGACCGCGCGGGCGCGAAAACCCATGGTCCGTCCGTCGCCGGATTCATACCAGTCGGTCAGCGGCACCCGGTCCGGCGTTTCGTCGAGGAAGACCGTCAGCGGAGCGAGCAGGGCCTGGAAATCGCTTTCGTTGCCGGTCAATGTCGCGGACCAGACCATAAGCGCTAAGTTATCGCGACAATATAGGCGTGATGTCGGAGTCTTCTTCGAGGCGAATCTTGGAGGTCGGCAGAAAATTTAGTCCACCTGGATAAAAGAATAGACAATGGAATCCGTGGAAGAATGATTTGCTGGA
>JAVBUI010000263.1:0-3384 GCA_031555495.1 Victivallaceae bacterium
ATAATCTATCACATTTTTTCGCTTTCGCAAGTCGGGGGCGGCGATTACGGCCATTTTTTTTATATTTTGTCTTGACTTTTGCTGAAAACAGCATATAATATCCCAAACGCCAACGATGGCGTAAGGGGAGAAAAGCGATCACATGGCAGCTACATTGAAAGATATTGCCGAGCGGGCCGGGATGTCAATCCGTTCGGTGCGGCGCGCCTTGGCCGGGGAGGCGGGGGTGAGCGAGGAAACCCGGAAACTCGTTACCGGGATCGCCGCCGATCTTGGCTATGTTCCCAATATCGCTGCGCGCAATTTGCGGATGCGGCGCAACAGCTTCGTCGGCATCGTTCAGGCCGACAGTCCCGTCGAGGTTTACCGGCGGCGCGAAACCGATTTGATCCGCCGTCTCGGCGAGGCCGGGTTTCATCCTCTGATCGGCGCCATGCCGCAGAATGAAGCCGAATTCGACGACCTGATGCGGCACTGGGCCGGGGTGGTCGATTTCCTGGTCTGGCTCGCGCCGCCGCCCGCCGCAATCATGGCGGCGATTCCCGCATCTCACTGCAAGTCGATCATCATCGATTCCGAAGTCGCCGGGACGCGTTTTTGCGGCCTTGCGATCGACCGCGGCGCGGGGATCGTCGAGGCGGTGACTTCGCTTCTCAAGTCGGGGCGCAAACACATCATCCGCTGCGGGTGTCCCGGCTACAAGCGCGACGGTTTTGACCGGGCTCTCGCCGGGACCGATGCGAAGTGCGGTTTTATTGCCGTCGAGAACGGCGAATTTGAAGATGGTTATGCCGCCGCGCCCGCGATTTTGGCTTCCGGAGCCGACGCAGTGTTTTTCGACGTCGACCGGATGGCCTTCGGCTTTTTGCGCTACGCTTGGGAGAAAGGGATTGAAATTCCGCGCCGGATCGCCGTGGTCGGTTTCGACGACGAGCCTTTCGGGCGGTATTCGACCCCGGCTTTGAGCTCGGTCGCCCAGCCGATCGGCGAGCTCAATTCGGCGGTTCTCCGATTGCTTGAAGACGGTTTCGAGCAGGGCGTCAGGCTTTGTTTTGCAACTACTTTTGTTCCGCGTGAAAGTTCCGGGATCGGAATATAACAGATTAATCAAGAAAGAAATCACCATGAAGAAGTACGTATTGGTCGGGACCGGCGGGCGTTCGGCGATGTATATCGACGCAATCGCCAAGGATTTCAAGGACGCGGCGGTGCTGACCGCGTTTTGCGACACCAACCGGACCCGGATGAATTACTGGAACAAGTACCTCCAGGACACCTACGGCCTCGCCCCCCTCAAAACTTACCAGGCGCAGCAATTTGAGGAAATGATCCGCAATGAGCGTCCCGATACCGTAATCGTCACTTCGATGGACCGCACCCATCATGACTACATCTGCCGCGCGATGGAGCTCGGATGCGACGTAATCAGCGAAAAGCCGATGACCGTCGACGCCGAAAAGTGCCAAGAGATCATCGATACCAAAAAACGCACCGGACGGCACCTGACCGTCACCTTCAACTACCGTTATTCGCCGCGCAATACCAAGATCAAAGAAGTCATCAAGAGCGGCTTCGTCGGCGAGATCACCAGCGTCCACTTCGAATGGCTCCTCGACACCAGCCACGGCGCCGATTACTTCCGGCGCTGGCACCGCAACAAGGTCAATTCCGGCGGGCTGATGGTTCACAAATCGACCCACCACTTTGACCTGATGAACTGGTGGATCGATTCCTCGCCGGTTCAGGTTTTCGCGATGGGCGACCTCAAATTCTACGGGAAGGCCAATGCCGAGAAGCGCGGCATTTATTCGAGCTTTGCCTACGCGAGCGAACAGCCGGAAGCCGCCAAAAAGGATCCTTTCGCGCTCGACATCACCGAGGAGGGGACCCGTTTGGCCGAGCTGTATCACCAGGGAGAACATGAGGACGGCTATCACCGCGACCTCAACGTCTTCGGCGACGGCATCGACATCGAGGACAACATGGGCGTCATGGTGCGCTACGCCAACCGCGCGGTAATGACCTACAGCCTCAACGCCCATTCGCCGTGGGAGGGCTACCGGGTTTGCTTCAACGGCACCAAAGGTCGCCTTGAATTCAACGTGGTCGAGAAATCCTATGTCTCCGGTCATGCCGAAGATTTCAATCAGCCCGGCATGCGCGAGCTTGCGGGCGACAAGAACGAGCTGGTGCCGGAAATCATTTTCCAGGCCCATTGGGGCAAGCCGCAGGTCATCTCCTATGAAGCCACCAGCCTCGGCGGGCACGGGGGAGGGGACGAGCGGCTGCTGCGCCATCTCTTCCTCGGGGCCGACGAGGATCCCCTTGGCCACGCGGCGGGCTACGTCGACGGGGCGCGTTCGATCCTGACCGGAATCGCCGCCAACCTCTCGATGAAGACCGGGCAGCCGGTCAACGTCGCCGACCTGGTCAAGTTCTGATCAATCACCAAGATCAGGCGCGCCGCCGTGACGAAGGTCCCGGCGTCGCGCCGGATCGCCTCCGGCAGAGGCAGGTCTTTGAGTGGTTGAACCGTCGTCAGGGAATCGGTTCAACCCGGTGTTTGCCCGCCAGCAGGAGCGGCAGTACCGAACTGGTTGAAATCAGCGAGCAGAGCGCGAACATCAGGTGGTAATAATTCAACTCGGTTCCGCCCAGCGTGGCCGACCACCCGGCGATGCCGCGCATGAAATAACCGCCCAGGACCGTGCTTCCCATCACTCCAAGCCCGATCAGAATCCGGGCAAAACCCAGATACCCCGCCCTGCCTTGCGCGGGAAAAATTTCCAGCCCGTAATTGATCCCCAGCATCGAGTGCGTGTTCCCCGCCGCGCCGTTGATGAACTGGAAGGCGATAATCGGCGCAAGTCCCCACCAGGCCGACGCCGTCCAGAGCAACATGCTCACTCCCACCGCTCCGGATACGACCATCAGGGGAATCCGGGTGCCGAACCGGTCGCTGACCCGGCCGACCACCAGCAGCATGCCCATGCTGACCACCAGCTGGATCGCCAGAATCAGCACGATTTTGTCCAGTTTGTAACCGGCGTCGAGCAAGTAGGCGGTGGTAAAGGCGTGCATCGACGCGCGCCCGCCCGACCAGGCCAGGAAAAACCAGACGTAACCCCACAGCGGAAAACTCCGGTAATTCAACCGTCCGCCACCCGTGCCGTCGCCGCGGAAGAAATTGACGTTCTGCGGCTTGCGGTCGGTGATCGCGCCGATAAGAAAAATCGCCGCCACGTGCGACAGCGCGATAAAGCCGAACATCGCGGCATAGGTCGGCAGCGTCGGGCTCCGGCTGGCGATCCAGCCGAAGGAGAGCGTGAAAAACAGCACCCCCAGCGATGCGGTCAGCCATTTGATGCTGGTGAACCAGCCCCG
>JAVBUI010000246.1:0-3879 GCA_031555495.1 Victivallaceae bacterium
GCCGAGGTGGTTGCGGGGCGGACATACGATTATCCGCCCGGCCTCTGCCCCGTGGCCGAGGAGGTGCTGCGGACGGCGATCCGGCTGCCGGTAAGCGAATTTTTTACCGAAAACGATATGCTGGAAACCGCGGCTGAAATCCGGAATATTGCAATCAAATTCTCCAAAAAATAAGGGGTGGAAAAGATGAAACGATTGGCGGCACTGTTCGGGTTGTCTTTGCTGTTTTCTCTTCAGGCGGAGACGACGGAGCTTGGCGGCGGCTTCCGCGATCACGGCGTCGCTTCGCCCGCCAGTCAGCGGCGGGGCGTCTTCGCCGCCCGCGACGGGGCCTGGCGCAATGTGGTGTTGATCTGGCTGATGGACGTTCGCGGCGGCTACGCGGTCCTCCAGGTCGCTGCCGAGACCGGCGGGAGCGTACAAAGGCCGATTCCTTGCCCCAACACCTGGGATTCGCCCTACACTTCGATTCGGGCAGGCAACGGCCGTCGTTAGTCACACTTCGGCTGCCACTTCGTCGAGTACGATCCCGTCGAGCGCAAATTCACCGCCTGTCACAAAACGGCTCCCCAGATGGCGATGTCGATGCACGAGGACGACCGGGGGCGGATCTGGGCGGCGACCTATCCCGACAACGGCTTGGTGTCGTTCGATCCCAAATCGCGTGAATTCAAAGATTACGGTTCGATCAACAAGGAAAACTGGATGCAGTATCCGCGGAGCCTTGAGAGCGACTCCTCCGGCAGAATTTATGTGGGCAGCGGCATGACCCAGGGCCAGATTTTCATTTTCGACCCCGCCTCCGCCGAAGCGGAACCGGTGATTGCGGCGACCGAGCTCGTCAATCCCTCGATGGGCTCCGTCATGCGCGGAGAAGACGGCAAAGTCTACGGCACGCTGACAGGAGAAAAAATGAAAGACGGCGCGCCGTGGTTTGAATTCGACAACGGCAATACCGTCAGGTTCGAAAAGAAGCCCGTTTTCAAGCACCGCAGGCTCGCCACCGGGGAGCAAAGCCACATCCACCGCCGCTTCCCGGACGGTAAATGGCTGAAGGCGGTCGACACCATCGAGAAAACGCTGACTGTGACCGATCCCGTGGCCAAAACCGACAAAACGGTCAACTTCGACTATACCAGCGAAGGCACCCATGTGATGGGCCTCGACCTTGCCGCCGACGGCACGATTTCGGGCGGATCGTACTTCCCCTTCCGGCTGCTTTCGTACGACCCCGCCAAAGACTCCTGGACGCGGCGCGACGCGATTCATCAATTCAACACCATCTTGTCGCACGGCGATCACTTTTATATCGGCGCTTACTCGGGCGGCTACTTCTACGACTGGCGGCCCGGGGAAAAGTGGGACGGCATCAAGCTGAAGGTCGACCTCAAAGCCAATCCGGCCTATTTCGGAAAAGTCAATCCGGCGATCAACCGGCCGCATTCGCTCAAACTCACGCCGGACGGCAAGACGCTCATTATGGGCGGCACCGCCGATTACGGCGTCACCGGAGCTCCGCTCGCGCTGCTCGACCTTGGAAGCGGCGAAATCACAGTTACCGATCTCTCAATGTTCCCCAAAGACGAATCGACCCACGCGATGGCGGTGCTCTCCAACGACCTTCTCCTCGGCGGCGGCACCACCGAGGCCGGGACCGGCGGCGAACGCAAGGCCAAGGAGGCTTCGCTTTACCTCTTCGACATTCCCAATCGCAAGGTGGTCTGGCAGGGGAAACCCCTTTTAGGCGTTCAGCGTTACACCGATATGACCGTCCTCGACGACGGCAAGGTGCTCGGCGCGGCGGACCGCGCGACGATGTTCGTCTTCGACCCGGCGGCGAAGAAATTGGTGAAAAGCTGGAAAATCGCCGAAGGGCTGACGGTTTCACAGCAGGGCCCGAAGGCCTTTGTCCGCGACGGCAGCAATCTTTATCTGCTGCTCCATACCGGCGTCGCCAAGCTTGATCCGACAACCGGAGAGATGGTGAAGTTCGTCAAGTCGCCGGTCTTCATCAGCCAGGGCGGGGCGGTTTTTCAGAACCGCATCTATTTGATCGGCAAAACCCGTTTGTACAGTCTTGACCTCGGATTATTGGAGTAACACGATATGCCTTTGTTGATCGGAATCGGCGGCGGCAGCGCGTCCGGCAAGAGCTTCCTTGCCGAACGGCTGGCGGAACAATTAAAAAGGTTTGAGCCGGAAATCATCCACACCGACCACTTTTTCCAGCCGGTGAAGCCGAAGATGGTTTCGCGGTTTTCGGGAAAAGAGCTCGACGACTTCAATCAGGAGGCGAGTTGGGATCTCGCCCGGTTCCGGGAGGAATTCGAGCGCGCCGCCGCGGGCGGGCGCAAGGTCGTCATCATCGAGGGCATTTTCGCCTTGTACTGCGAAGACATCCGCAACCGCTTCGATTTGACCGTCTTCGTCGATACCCCCTCCGACGAGCGTTTTTACCGCCGGATCAAGCGCCGGATGGCACTCGGCGTGACGCTCGAAGACGAGGCCGACTATTTTCTCGGCACCCAGCGCTTCCGCCACCTCGAGAATTACGAACCTCTCAAGGCGCACGCCGACATCGTCGTCAACGGGAGCGACATTACGTCGCGTAAAGTCGACGTAATTGCCGCTTGGATTACAAGTAGGCTAATCCCACATCAGGCAGGTGAAGCGGAGTCTTGAGCTCTTTCTGGAGTTCCGCGACGTTGAGTGCGGAAGGCGGCACGCCTTTCGCCGCCGCCATCGCGGCGGCGATTCCGGCGGCTTCGCCGGTCAGCGCGGCGGTCGGGATCACCCGGGTGACTTCCCACGCGTCGTTGACGGCGGCGGAGCAACGCCCGGCGACCAGGAGGTTCTCCACCTTTTGCGGCAGCAGTGTCCGGTAGGGGATTTCCCAAACTTCACCGCTTCGGCGCCAGTCGGCTGTCATGCCGATCGAGTCTTCGAAGCGGCGGCCGAATTCGCCGTTGTCGAGCGTGTAATGGCCGTCGATCGAGTAGGTCTTGCGGAACTGCGCCATCACCGGGAGTTTGAGCGGGAACTGGCTGTCGCGGCTGGCGCCTTCGGCCTGGACTTTCTGATAATATTCACGCAGTTCACGGCGGGTGCGCCGGACGAATTCACTTACGGTGTGGCCGGAGAGACCGCGATAAAGACGATCCTTTGGGGTATTGTTATGGTCCTCGGTTTCGTCGCTCGGGATTTTGCCGTAGACCTGCATGCGGAGATTCTTGCCGAGGTAGCCCCAGCCCGGTTCGCCGATTTTTTCGTTGTACTCGATGTTCCAGAGCGACAGACTGTTGAGGCAGTCGTGCACCGGGGCTCCGGCGCGGCGGGCGACGTCGGCGTCGCCGGTGGCGTCGACGAAGGCGGACGCTTCAACCCGGCCCCGGCCGCTTTTGTTTTCGACTTCGAGCGCGACCAGCAGATTGCCTTCCATCACCGCATCGCAGACCAGGGTATCGAACCACACGTCGACTCCGGCCTCGTCGAGGACTTCATCGAGCGAAAGCATGCACGAGGCGGGAGAAAAGGAACAGCGGAGCCGCGCGGAATCGTGTTCCTTGGCATCCGGGTTGCGCCATGCGGGGTGAATTTCTCCGGGCCCGTAGCGGAGGGAGCGGTTCATCAGTTCCTCGGCGAGGCCGAAGAGCACCTGGGTGCCTTTGCCGTCGCAGAGCGGCAGGTAAATATAGACCAGTCCGGAGGTCGCGAGGCCGCCCGGCAGGATGGTTTTTTCCAGCAGCGCCACCTTTTGTCCCCGGCGCGCGGCGGCGGCCGCCCCCGCCACACCCGCCAAGCCCCCACCGGCGAAGACTACAAAAGAAACGCCGGGCAACATTTTACAATCCACCGGTTTTTTTTATTTCGGCCCGCCGC
>JAVBUI010000016.1:0-8034 GCA_031555495.1 Victivallaceae bacterium
CTCCGCGCTGGTGCGCTCCGCTCCCTACTTGAGACGCATGGGGGTGTGGTCTTTCAGGACCTCGAAGCCAAGCTCTTCGTAGAAGTGCGTCGCTCCCGGAGCGGCGATGAGTCCGATCCAGTCCACTCCTGCCGCTTTGAGCCGGGCGATCAGTTCGCGGACAATCGCCGCTCCGATCCCGCGTTTGCGGTATTCGCTCAGAACCACGATGTCCTGGATATACGCATCGCTCGCTTTGTCCGCAATCGCCCGGCCCATTCCGACCAGCCGGTCGCCGTCGTAAGCTCCGATCACCGCGAACGAACCCGCGATCATCGGCGCGATGAAGCCGGAGGTGTAACCCTCTTCCCACCATTGCGCGTCGGTGTAAAGGGCGATGACCGCCTCGTCCGGCGTCTCCGGCCCCAGCTTCCGCAACACAATGTCAGCGGCACAGAACATAGTAACGCACCACAACGTAAATCGACGCCGCGACCATCGACGCGATGGTCACCGGAATACTGTAGCGGAGGAACGAGCCGAAGCTGATCTTGTTTCCCGCCTTTTCGGCGATGCCGGCCACCACCAGGTTGGCCGCCGCTCCGACGATGGTGCCGTTGCCGCCGAGACACACCGCGAGGGCAAGCCCCCACCACAGCAAATCCTGATTGGGAACACTGTCGCGGAACTGCGGCGTCGCGGCGATGAAGGAGGCGATGATCGCCGCCATTGCCGCGGTAAAGGAGACGTTGTTCATCACCGCCGCCGCCACCGCGCTCACCCACATGATTGCAAGCACCGTAACCGGTACCGGCCAGTCGGCGACGACGTTCAGAAGCGAACTGAAATAGGCCATCAGACCGGCGTGTTCGGCACCGGCGACCAGGACGAAAAGGCCCATGAAGAAAAACAAGGTGTTCCATTCGACCTTTTCGAGCGCGTGTTCTATGTTGACGCGGCAGACCAGGAACGCCACCGAAGCTCCCGCCATCGCCACCGTCGAGGGCTGGAGATGGAGCGCCCCGTGAAGCAGGAAGCCGACGATGGTCAGACTCATTACGAACACCCCGCGCTTCATGTTCACCGGGTCGGTGATGGCGGAATTTTCGTCGAGCTCCATCAGCTTCGCCCGCTGCAGCGCCGAAACCTTCATCCGCGGGGTATAGTAAACCCAGAGAACAAAGCTGTAGATTAGCATGACGACCACGATGAAGGGCGAGAGATTGACCATGAAAGCCATGAAGTCGAGCCCCGCCACCGAACCGATGATCAGGTTCGGCGGGTCCCCGATCAAGGTCGCGGTGCCGCCGATGTTGGAGGCCAGCGTCTCCGCCATCAGGAACGGCAGCGCCGGAAGCGACATCTGGGCGGCCACCACCAGCGTCACCGGCGCGACCAACAGCACGGTGGTGACGTTGTCGAGGAAGGCCGACAAGAATGCAGTGGCGAGCACCAGCAGGATCAACGTTCTGACCGGCGACCCCCGGGCGATTTTGACGCACTTGATGGCGATGTACTGAAAGAGTCCGGTGCCGGAGAGGATGTTGACCAGGATCATCATCCCGGCGAGGGTGAAGACCACGTCGAAGTTGGCGTGGCGCGAATACAAATCGAGCTTGCCGTAGCGGTCGTGGCTCTGTTCGGCCGCGTGGAAGGCGCGGAGCTGGGCCTCGGTCGGGTTGGCGCCGGAAAGCGATTGGCGGATGTCCGAAAGGTGTTTGGCCGATTCGCCGTTGTCATGGGCGGGGCCGGGGAGAATGAAAAGCATCATCAGCGTCGCGCCGAAGAGTGCAGCGGTGGTCTTATGGATCTTCTCGGTTGCAATTAAAATATAGGTCCCGAAAAATATGATGGCGGCAAGCGTAAACGTCGTCATCTGTGATTAACCCCGCAATACTCTGTGAATGATGTTTTTGACGGAAATTTCGCCGACCAGCCGATTCTGAAGGTCGGTGACGAAGAACAAATGGCCGGTCCCGCGGCAGAATTCGATGGTGAATTGAATCAGCGGCGTATCGGTTTTCAGCACCAGCATCGGGATGGTGGTGAATTCCGAGACTTTGCAGCTCTCTTCGTCTTTGAAGATCTGTTCAAAAGGCTCAAAGTTGCCGATGAAACCGGTGCTCGGGAGCATGAAGAGGTAATCGGGGACGAAGCGCTTGATGATGTCGATCGCCTTGAGTTCGCCGATGAGTCTCCCGTCTTCGGCGACGACCGGCAGGATGCCGCGGCTTTCGCGGTGGAAGATGTCGAGCGCTTCGGCCAGCGTCTGGTCCGGCCGGAGCGATGCTTCGGGGCGCGTCATCAGGTCTTCGGCGGTGATGGTGGTGCGGAGCATGATATTTTTGGCGTCGAGGTGCTCGGCGAGTTTGCCTTGCTTGACGGCTTCGACGAAGGCTTCGAGGTCGGCTTCGGCCAGGACGCAGCGGGCGAGCGAAGAGACCATTTTGAGATAAAGGTCTCCGCTGTCGTTGCCGATCAGCGACAGGATGACGACGCGCGCCTTGTCGGGGCAGTCGTCAATGGAGAGCGGTTCGGCGGTGGCTCCGATCAGGACGGTCAGTCCGGAGAAGTTGTCGAGCCGGACGTGGGGGAGCAGCAGCGAGCCGAAGCAGTTGGTTTGTTCGGCGTCGGCGAGCAGCAGCCGTTCGCGGAGTTCACTTGGTTCCAGCGGGAGTTCGATCAGTTTCTGGGCCCGGCAAAGCATTTCGGCGTATAGGGCCGGGCGGGTCTGGGCTGACAGTTCCTCGAAAATCAGTTCTCTTGGCAATATCGTCGAGAGCTTCATGGTTTTCCCTTCGTTGGGGGTTGGTGTCGGTCCAAAAGTTACGTTTGATGTTGTTCCTGTTATCCCGACGCCGACGTTCGGCCGGGGTGTCCAAAGGGCGAGGAGCCCTTTGGCGGAGTGTGAGGCAGCGCCTCGCCGGCTTCGACCGGGCGCAGCCCAGCTCAAGAAACGCGACGAAAGTCGCGGTGCGGAGCCCGGCCCGAGCGGAGGCGGGCGCAAAGCGCCTGCCGGAGCGACCGTTCCACTGCTTCGCTCGGTGTCGTTCGCCAGTCACTTCGTGACTTGGCTGCCGACCTCGCTTTCGCAGAGCGGAGTGGGCTCCGCCCACGTTGGGGGGAGCGCCGCGCTTTGCTTGCTTAGCTTCGCTCGCGTGGATCGCGAGCGACCAGCGTTTCGCCGCTGGACCGCGCCTCCGTACGACGGAGGGCGGGATTCTTTTTTTGCGCTTCGCGCTTTTTTTTTTGTTTTTTTTTACATCCGGTCCACGACGGCGTTCGCGAAGCCCGAGCACGAAACCTCTTTCGCGCCGTCCATCAACCGCGCAAAGTCATAAGTCACCACCCGGTCCGTAATCGCACGCTCGATCCCCGCCATCACCAGATCCGCCGCTTCGTGAAATCCAAGGTGACGCAACAGCATCTCGCCCGACAACGCCAACGAACTCGGATTCACCTTGTCCTGATTCGCATACTTCGGCGCCGTCCCGTGCGTCGCTTCAAAAATCGCGTGCCCGGTCAGGTAGTTGATATTCGCCCCCGGCGCAATCCCGATCCCGCCGACACACGCGGCCAACGCATCGGAAACATAGTCGCCATTCAAGTTCGGCGTCGCCACCACATCGTATTCATCCGGGCGCAGCAGAATCTGCTGCAGAAACGCGTCGCAGATACAATCCTTGACCAGAAGTTTGCCCTCCGGAACCATCCCGTCCACCAAGTCCGGCCAGCCCACCGCCACATCCGAAAATTCACGGCGGACCAGCTCGTAACCCCAGTTCTTGAAGCCGCCCTCGGTGAACTTCATGATGTTGCCCTTGTGCACCAAAGTCACGTTCCGGCGCTTGTTTTCCAGCGCATACTTGATCGCGGCGCGGATCAACCGCTCCGAGCCGTCCTTCGACATCGGCTTGATCCCGATGCTCGAGCTCTCCGGGAAACGGATCTTCCTGACGCCCATTTCGTTCTGAAGAAAATCGATCACCTTCTTCGCTTCCGGCGTTCCGGCGTTCCACTCGATGCCCGCGTAAATATCTTCGGTGTTTTCGCGGAAGACCACCATGTCGGTCTTCTCCGGCGCCTTCACCGGCGACGGGACGCCGTTGAAGTAGCGCACCGGGCGCAAGCAGACGTAGAGGTCGAGCATTTGACGCAGCGCCACGTTGAGCGAACGGAAGCCGCCGCCGATCGGCGTGGTCAACGGGCCCTTGATCGCAATCAGGTACTCGCGGACCGCTTCGACGGTTTCATCGGGCAGCCAGATCTCTTTTTCATAAACCGCGTTGGCCTTTTCGCCCGCGTAGATTTCCATCCAGGCGATCTCTTTGCGGCCGTTGTAGGCCTTTTTCATCGCGCTCTGCCAGATGTGCATGCTCGCTTTGGTAATGTCCGAGCCGATGCCGTCACCCTCGATGAAGCCCACCACCGGGCGGTCGGAAACCTGAAGGACGCCCTGCGCGTCGACGGTGATTTTGTCGCCGGCCGGAACCTTGATTTTGTCGAAAGCCATGTTGCCGTTCCTGTCGTTTACTGTTATTGCTTTACTTTGATCGTCTCATACTATACAGCCATTCACGGCTTTGCGCAAATCGGAGAACGGCATGGTCAGTCCTTTTTGTCCTCTTCCTTCGGCTTCGAGCGCCACTTCTGCTTCGGACGTTCGCTCTGGTGCGGTTTGGCTTTGAGCCGGTAGTGGTGACGGCCAAGGATGTCGTCGAGGCCGGAGAGCAATTGCGGCGTCACCACCACCCGGCTCGGGCGGCGGGGCTCGATGAAAATGACCGAGTCGTCCTTGTCCACCACGCAAAGCACGGTTTTGACCGTTCCCGGGTTTTCACGGCAGAGCGCCGCGACCGCTTCGAGCCTGGCCGCGTCCAGCTCTTCTTCAAACAAATGAATGTGGAGCTCTTCGGTATAGACGGCAGGAGCGTCGAGGAGGTTCATGATTTTTTCGACGATGATTCTCGGGCGCTCGGAGTCGTCTTTTTTGCTCACCGTCGCCTCGATCAGGAGCGGCATGCCCGGCTTGGGGGTCAGCCCCGCCGCGGTCATCGCATTGAGCGAACGCTCGTAAATCATGCACTCGACCGTGCTGTTGAGATCCTCGAGCATCAGGATGCCCATCGGCTTTTTGCTCGCCTTGGAGAATTTCTGCGCATAAGCTCCGACCATGCCCGCGAGGCGCACCGACGAATTGTCGGCGGCGCTGTCGATCTCCCGGAGCGGCAGCGACGAATAAGCGCGGACCAGTTCGGCGTACGCGTCGAGCGGATGGCCGGTGACGTAGAAGCCGAGGAGCTCTTTTTCGTTGTCCAGAATCTCTTCGGCGGAAAATTCCGGGATGTCCGGGATCGGCACCGTACAGCTCTCCTCGACTTCGCCCGCGTCGAGCATGTCGAAGAGCGACGCCTGGCCCTGCGCCAGGTCGGCGGCGCGCGAAGCCGAAAACTTCAGCATCGGCTCCGCAATGGCCAATACCTGCGACCGGCGGAGTCCGAGGCTGTCGAACGCGCCCGCCCGGGTCAGGTGCTCCATCATCCGCGAATTCATCGCAGCGCCGCAGCGTTCGCAGAAGTTCTGGAAATCCTTGAATTTGCCGTCGGCGCGGCGCGATTCGATGATTTTGCCCGCCGCCCCTTCGCCGACGCCCTTGATCGCGCCGAGCCCGAATCGAATGGTGTCGGCGTCAACCCCGAATGCGATGAGGCTGCTGTTGACGTCCGGCGGCAAGATTTTGATTCCCATTTCGCGGCAGGCGGTGATCAGGAAGGCGATTTCTTCGGCGTTGGTAATTTCACTTGTGAGCACCGCCGCCATGAATTCGACCGGGTAATTGGCCTTGAGGTAGGCGGTCTGATACGAAACCATCGCGTAGGCGGCGCTGTGGGATTTGTTGAAGCCGTAACCGGCGAACATTTCGATTTTGTCCCAGATCGAATCGGCGACCGCTTCGGAGATGTTGTTGGCTTTGGCGCAGCCCTCGACAAACTTGGCCTTCTGCTTGGCGAGCTCGTCGACTTTCTTTTTGCCGATCGCACGGCGGAGGATGTCGGCGCCGCCGAGCGAAAAGCCGGCGAGGACCTGGACAACCTGCATGATCTGCTCCTGGTAGAGCATGATGCCGTAGGTTTCGCTGAGATACTTCTCCATCATCGGATGGTCGTAGATGATCGCTTCCTCGCCCTTTTTGCGGCGGACGAATTCCGGGATGAACTGCATCGGGCCCGGACGGTAGATCGCGAGCAAGGCGATGATGTGCTCGAGCGTCTCCACCCCGAACTGGCGGCAGAGGTTCTGCATGCCGCCGGATTCCAGCTGGAAGACCGCGACCGTGTCGCCGCGCTGGAGGAGTTCACTGGTTTTTTTATCGGTGAGCGGGATATGGTCAATGTCGATTTTGACGCCCCGGTTTTCCTCGATCATGGTCAGCGCGTTTTTGATGATGGTGAGCGTGCGGAGACCGAGGAAGTCCATCTTGAGCAAGCCGAGCTCTTCGCAGGGGACGGCGGTGTACTGAGTGATGATTTCCCCTCCCGCGCCGGTGGCGAGGGGGACCAGGTTGTCGAGCCGCTGGTCGCCGATGATCACCCCGGCGGCGTGGATGCCGAGCTGGCGGTTGAGGCCCTCGAGGACTTCGGCGTATTGGTAAACCTCCTGGACATGCGGGTCGTTTTCGACCAGGTCTTTGAGCTCGGAGGAGGATTCGAGCGCCTTTTTCAGGGTCATTTTGGGATCTTCAGGGACGAGTTTGCTCAGGCGGTTGCCGAAGTCGAAGTCGTGGCCGAGGACACGGGCGACGTCTTTCATCACCGCCTTGGTCTTCAGCGCCCCGTAGGTACAGATCTGGGCGACCGAATCTTCGCCGTATTTCTGCCGGACGTATTCAATCACCTCGATCCGGCGTTTTTCACAGAAATCGATGTCGAAGTCCGGCGGGCTGACGCGCTCCGGGTTCAGGAAACGCTCGAAGAGCAGGTTGTATTTCAACGGGTCGATATTGGTGATTTCGGCGAGATAAGCCACCACGCTCCCCGCGCCGCTGCCGCGCCCGGGGCCGACCGGAATGTCCTGCCGCTTGGCGTGGCGGATGAAGTCGCTGACGACCAGGAAGTACGAGCAATATTTGGAATTGTCGATGACGCCGAGCTCAAAGTCCATCCGGTCGATGATTTCCTGATGCTCCGGCGCAAGCTCGGCGGCGCGGGGGTCGAAACCGTAGCGCGCCGGGATGTTGTCGAGGCAGATTTCGCGCAGATACTCCTTCCCCGGCGTGGTGCCGTCGGGCAGGGTGTAGACCGGGTAATGGTTGACTTCGGGGACATATTTGAACGAGGTTTCGCAGCGTTCGGCGACGAGGCGGGTGTTGGTGACCGCTTCCGGGATTTCGGTGAAGAGCGCTTTCATTTCGTCGGGGCTCTTGAAGTAAAATTCCGGGCCGGTGAACTGGAAGTGCTTCGGGTCCGAAAGCAGCGCCCCGGTTTGGATGCAGAGCATGATTTCGTGCGCTTTGGCGTGCTCTTTCCTGAGATAGTGCGCGTCGTTGGTCGCGACGCAGCGGAGGTCGAAGTGGCGGGCGAGCTCGATCAGCCCCCGGTTGGCTTTGGCCTCCTCCTCCATGCCGTGATTCATCAGCTCGATGAAGAAATTGTCTTTGCCGAAGATATCGATGTAGTCTTTGAGCGCCTTTTCGGCGGCGGCCCGGTCGCCATTGAGCAAATGCTGGGGGATTTCCCCCGCGATACAGGCCGAGAGCCCGATGATGCCCTTGTTGAATTCGCGCAGCAATTCGAGGTCGATCCGGGGTTTTCCGTAGTAGGAGCCGGTCCGGTAGGCTTCGGAGGTCAGTTTGCACAAATTGTGGTATCCGGCGTTGTTCTCGGCGAGCAGAAGCAAGTGGAAGTTGCGGACGCCCGAGGCCGACGGGTTCTTGTCGTGCCGGGAGCCGGGGGCGATGTAGGCCTCGCAGCCGAGAATCGGCTTGACGCCGCTGCCCTTGAAGGTCTTGTAAAAATCCTGGATGCCCCCCATGAAGCCGTGGTCGGTGATGGCGAC
>JAVBUI010000218.1:0-10077 GCA_031555495.1 Victivallaceae bacterium
CCTGCGGGAGCGAGGTCGGCAGCCACGGCGCAGCCGGCGAACGACATCGAGCGAAGCAGTGGAACGGTCGCTCCGGCCTGGCGGCCTCCGCTCGGGCCGGGAAAACCTCGAACGACGTTTGATGCCGCTCCTGGCACCCGCGCCAACGGCGCGGTGATAGTCAAAGCCGCTGTGCGGCCGCCCGGGCGAAGTCGGCGAGGCGCTGCCTCACACTCCGCCAAAGGGCGCTGCCCTTTGGAATCCCGGCCGACCGTCGGCCTCGGGATACTTCAGAGTGGATTCTCGTGCTTCTTGGCACACTCCCACAATTCATCCATTTCCGCCAGGGTCGCCTCTCCGAGCGCAACCCCCTTCTTCTTCAGCTCGGCTTCGATAAACTTGAACCGGCTCGTAAATTTCCGGTTGGCGCCGCGCAGCAGTTCCTCGCTCGTCTTGCGCTTCCGGAACCGGGCAAGGTTGGTCAGGACAAAGAAAATATCGCCCAGCTCCGCATCCGCCGCCTCCGGCGATTCGTAAAGCCTCGCCTGCTTGAACTCTTCCAGCTCCTCGATCAATTTATCGATCAACTGCTCCTCGTCCGCCCAGTCGAAGCCCACCTTTGCCGCCTTTTTCTGAAGCTTCTCGGCCTGATTCAACGCGGAGAGCCCGCGGGGGACGCCGTCGAGAATCGAGTCGCGCTTCGGCCGGTTCTCGGTCGACTTGATCTTCTCCCATACATGCAGCGCGTCGGTCGCCGATTCGGCGGATTCGTCGCCGAAAACATGGGCGTGACGGCGGATCATCTTGGCATTGAGATTGGCGATCACATCGGTCAGCGTGAAACGGTTCTCCTCTTTGGCCACCACCGCCTGGAGGATGATATTCAAAAGACAATCGCCCAATTCGTCGCAGACCGCCGGATCGTTCCCCGCGTCGATCTCCTCCAGCAGCTCGGCGCACTCCTCGACCAGACAGCGCGACAGCGTCTGCGAAGTCTGGGCGCGGTCCCACGGACAGCCGCCCGGAGCACGGAGTTTCTCAAGGATCAGCACCAGCGAATCGATCGTCGGCGGGAGTTCGGCATAATTCATGGTTTGTCTCCGATCGCGCCAAGCAGATAAAGCACCGCGGCGCCAAGCATGGCGATAATGACCGCCATGATCGTTTCAAGTAAATTGCGGTTGATGAAAAGCGCCGTCTTGCGCAACGGCGAAGCATGCTCCGCCTCGGTCGCAAAACCGGCGTTGAACGCCTGGATGTCGGCGCGAAGCTCGGCGGCGTTCGGGTAACGGTTTTCCGGATTCAACTGCATCGCCTTGCGGCAGATCGCCTCGAGCGCGGCCGGGATCGAACGGCCCGGAGCGACCTCCGACGGCGGCGGGATTTCGCCGCGCATGGTCAATTGCAGCATTTCGTCGACCGATTTGCCCGCCAGCGGGCACTGGAGCGTCAGCATCGTGTAAAGCAACGCCCCGAGAGCGTAGACGTCGGTGCGCTCGTCGAATCGGGCGCTTTCGCCGGTGGCCTGCTCCGGGGCCATGAAGCCCGGCGTTCCCTTGGCCGTCGTCCGTCCGGGAGGCGCGACATCGTCGCCGTTTTCGGCGGGGTCCGGCATCGCCGTCGCAAGGCCCCAGTCGAGCAGCAGGACTTCGCCGTAGTTGCCCAAATTTACATTGTCAGGCTTGATGTCGAGGTGGAGAATCCGCTGCGAATGAGCAAAAACCGTGGCGTTGCAGACCCGCGTGTAAATCTGCATCGCCCGTTCGACGGTGTACTCCTGCACCGCCTCCGGTTCGTTCCGGCGCACCTGGCGCAAAAAGGTCGCGAGCGACCGTCCGCGCAAGTATTTCATCGTGAAAAACGGCGCGCCCGAGAGATCCATGCCGATATCGTGCACCGGGACGATATTGGGGTGCTCGAGCCGGGCGGTCATCCGTGCTTCGCGGACGAAGCGCGTCAGGTCGCCCGCCGGGCGTTCCCGGAAATCCGGCATCATCGCCATCGCCACTTCGCGCCCGGTATCGGTGTCGAGCACCAGAAGAACCGCCTTCATTCCTCCGAAGCCGATGCTGCGGATGAACTTATAGCGCTGATTCGACTTCTTCGCCAGCTCCGGAACCGTCCCGGATGGCGGTTCTTCGGCGGCGTTCGGGGCGAACCGAAACTCCCGCGTTTTCTGCGACGGCTGGTCGATGGAGACGGTTGGTGATTTTTGCTGTTCCCGAAGCACGAAAGCTCTCTTATTTCAGTTTGACTTTTGACGTGCCGCGAACGACGCTTTCGTCGATCGTGCACTTGCTCACCACGCCCGAGGACGGGATGTCGAACATGATGTCGAGCATCAGCTCCTCGAGCAGCGACCGGAGGCCGCGGGCCCCGGCTCCGCGCTCGACCGCTTTTTCGGCCAGCGCGCGGATCGCTCCGGGGGTGAAGTGGAGCTTGACGTTCTCCATCGCCAGCAACCGCTGGTACTGGCGGATCAGCGCGTTGCGCGGTTCCGTCAGGATGTGGATCAGGTCTTCGGCGGACAACGGATTGAGGTTGACCACCACCGGCAGCCGTCCGGCGAATTCCGGGATCAGCCCGAAGCGGATCAGGTCTTCAACCTGGCACGACGCGAGCGGATTGGCGGCGACCTGGTGGTTTTTGGCGACCTTTTCGGCGGCCTCTTCATCGACCAGGCGCTTGAAGCCGAAGACCTGCTTGCCGCAGCGGCGCTGGATGATCTTGTCGAGCCCGACAAAAGCTCCTCCGCAAATGAAGAGGATGTTGGACGTGTCGATCTGGATGAACTCCTGCTGCGGATGCTTGCGCCCGCCCTTCGGGGGGACGTTGGCGACGGTGCCTTCGAGAATCTTGAGCAGCGCCTGCTGGACGCCTTCGCCGGAGACGTCGCGGGTGATCGAGACGTTTTCGGTCTTGCGGGCGATTTTGTCGATTTCGTCGACGTAGATGATGCCGAGCTGGGCCTTTTCCACATCGAAATCGGCGGCCTGGAGCAGCCGGAGAATGATGTTTTCAACGTCTTCACCGACGTAACCGGCCTCGGTCAGCGTGGTCGCGTCGCAGATGCAGAAGGGAACGTCGATCATCCGCGCGAGGGTCTTGGCCAGCAGCGTTTTGCCGCTGCCGGTGGGGCCGAGCATCAGGACGTTGCTCTTCTCGAGCTCGACGTCGGAAAACTCACGCTCGATCTCGTTGGCCGCCTCCGGGTCGGAGACCCGGGTCTGGAGCCGCTTGTAGTGGTTGTAAACCGCCACCGACAGCACCTTCTTGGCCCGCTCCTGCCCGATGACGTAACGGTCGAGCTCTTCCTTGATCGCCGCCGGGGTCGGGAGTTTGAGCGTCTCGATCAGCCCGGCGCCGGAAAGGTTCTTTTTCGCTTCCGCGTCTTCGGCGCAGACGTTCCGGTAGCCGACGGCGAGGCAGTCGGCGCAAATGCCGAAGCCTTCGAGGCCGCTGGGCGACATTTTCAACCGCGGGTCTTCATTTTCGCGCCCGCAAAAGGCGCATATCATTTTTTTATCTCGTTTTGCCATGTTCTTTACTTTTTGTTGACGACCTGGTCGACCAGGCCGTAGGCCACCGCCTCTTCGGCGGACATGAAGAAGTCGCGCTCGGTGTCGGCTTCAATTTTGGCGAGCGGCTGCTTGCAGTGGCCCGAGAGAATATTGTTGAGCATCGAACGCAGCCGCAGGATCTCCTGCGCCTGGATATGAATGTCCGCCGCCGTTCCCTGGGCTCCGCCCCACGGCTGGTGGATCATGATCCGCGAGCTCGGCAGCGCGAAGCGCTTGCCGGGAGCCCCGGCGGCGAGCAGAACCGCTCCCATCGAGGCGCATTGCCCGAGGCAGTAGGTCTTTACGTCGCACGAAAGAATCTGCATCGTGTCATAAATCGCCAGCCCGGCGGTGACCGAGCCCCCGGGGCTGTTGATGTACAGATCGATGTCCTTCTTGGGATCCTCGGCCTGCAGGAACAAGAGCTGGGCGATGATCAAATTGGCGATATCGTCGTCGACCGGGGTGCCCAGCATGACGATCCGGTCTTTCAAAAGACGCGAATAAATGTCGTATCCGCGTTCGCCGTTGCCGGATTGTTCGACAACCATCGGAACCATATAAGCGTTGGCCATCTTGAATTCTCCTTTTTATCTGTTTGGATCACAGGTCTTTACGCTGCAAAATCGCACTCCCCCGGTGCGAATCGCCGCAAAAACCTTTCTACAATATACACTCAAACATCAGCGCTGTCACGCCGTCTTTGCCGCAAAAATCCCGAAAAGATGAAACCCCGCCCGGGGATCGCCCGGCGCGGGGTTGAACGGAGCTGTGTTCCCGTTACTTCTTGCCGGCTTCCTCGGCCTTGGCGGCGAGGAAATCGAGTACCTTGGCGTTGAGGATGTCGAGCTGGAGCTCGTCCATGCCGCCGGTTTTTTCGAGCATCGAACGCAATTCATTCTCGTTGCGGCCGTAGTAACGGCTCATCGCGCGGAGCTGGCCGTCGACGTCGGCGCGGGAAATTTCAATTTTCTCGGCCTTGGCGATCTTGCGCAGGATGAAAGTCTTGCGGAGCGCCTTCAACGCGGCTTCGCGAGCGGTCGCGCGGTGTTCTTCGGTCTTCGCCTTGAATTCCTCGACGTCGGCTTCGCTCTTGACGATTTCGTTGGCGAGCTTGCGGACTTCGCGGTTGATTTCGGTTTCGAGCACGCCCGGGGGGACCTCGAAGTCGGCGATCGAGGCCGACAGCGCTTCGTAGGTCTTCTCAAGGACTTCGGCCTGGCGTTTGCCCTTGGCTTCGTTCTCGAGCGACAAGCGGATCATCTTCTTGAACTCGTCAAGCGACGGCGTGCGGGTCTTTTCGCACAGCTCGGCGTCGGTCAAATCCTGCTTGCGCTGGACGCCGATCACCTTGACCGTGTACTTGAGGGTCTTGCCCGCGAGCGCGCTTTCGCGGAAGTCGGCGGGGTAGGTCGCTTCAAAGGTCTTCTCGTCGCCGGCCTTGACGCCGGTCAGGGCCGCGATCGAGCCGGGAATGATTTCGGGTTCGCTGAGCCAGATATAGCCGTTTTCGGCGGCGACTTGACGTTTCAGGGTCGGGGAGGCGTCTTCCGGCAGCTCGAAGCCGCAGCTGTAATCGACCTTGAGCATGTCGTCCGCCTGGGCAGCGCCTTCGACGTCGGCGTAGTTGGCATACATCGAACGGTAGAATTTCACCCGTTCTTCGACGGTTTCATCGGCGATTTCGACCGGCGCGACGTCGATCTTGAGCTTCAGGTATTCGCCGAGCTCGAATTCCGGCGCGATGTCGGCGTTGAGGGTGAATTTGAAATCTTCGCCGGGAACGATTTCGGGTTCGTTTTCCATGCCGCAGGAGACGACGTCGAGTGACTTGTCTTCGCCGATCTTGTCGAACGCGGCGTAGACAATCCGGCGCTTGAGTTCCTGGTTGATTTCGTCGGCGTAGCGGCTCTTGAGCAGCGCGGCCGGCGCTTTGCCCTTACGGAAACCGGGAATGTTGACCGACTGCGCGACGTCGCGGACGGCGCGTTCGGATTCCCGGGCAATGGTGGCGGCGGGAACGGTGAAGTCAAAATCCTTGCGGCACGCTTGCGTGTCGCGAACTTCCATCGAGAGGGCGGATGCCAGATCGTTAGCCATCATAAAACCTTTCAGTGCTTCATAAAACTGCGCTTGCGGCGCGAAAAAATCCAAAAGACCTCTACTATATCACACCGTTTCGTTTTTGTCAAGCGAACCGGTGAATTTGCCTCAAACCCCCATTTCCGGCGCCTCGACTTCGACGTCGCGGCCGGTCCAGCAGTAGGTGCAGATCTTCTCGGGATCGAGCTTGATCGCCAGCAGCAGTTTCTCCAGCTGCTGGTATTTGAGCGTGGTGAGCAGAAGCTCCCTGCGGATGTGTTCGACCATCGCGAGGTATTCGGGCGAACCGAAAACCGTATATTTGGCGATGAGCTCGTCGGTCACTTCGCCCCGCTCGAGATGGGCCGCCGCGCGGCGGGCGGCGAGGTCGAGCTCGCTGCGCGAACGCGAAAAATTGAGGAACCGGCAGCCGAACAGCAAAGGCGGCGACGCGGAACGCATGTGAACCTCTTTCGCCCCCCGTTCGTAAAGGCGCTTGACGGTATCCCGGAGCTGGGTGCCGCGGACGATCGAGTCGTCGCAGAACAAAAGGCGTTTGTTCTCGATCTGGTCCTGGACCGGAATGAGTTTCATGCGGGCGACGAGGTCGCGGGCGCCCTGGTTCTGCGGCATAAATGAGCGCGGCCAGGTCGGAGTGTATTTGACGAAGGCGCGCAAATACGGCTTGTGGGCGGCGTTGGAGTAACCGATCGCGTGGGGAATTCCCGAGTCGGGAATGCCGCAGACCGAATCGATTTCCACGTCGTCGTCGGCGGCGATGATCGCGCCGTTGCGGCAGCGCGCGATTTCGGCGCAAACGCCTTCGTAGGTGGACGAGGGGTAACCGTAGTAGACCCAGAAGAAGGCGCACATTTTCATGGTCGAGCCCGGCGCTTTTTTCTGGATCAGGCGGTTGGCGGTGATCTGGACGATTTCGCCGGGGCCCAGTTCGAGTTTGGTGCGGTAGTCGAGGTTCGGAAAGGAGGTGCTCTCCATCGCGGCCGCGATCGCGTCGTCTTTTTCGCCGATTACCACCGGCGTGCGCCCGTACCGGTCGCGGGCGGCGTAAATCGTGCCGCCGAGCAGAATCAGCATCGAGCAGGAGCCGTCGATCACCCGCTGTGCGTACTCGATTCCGGCGATGAGGTTGTCGCCGCGGTTGATCAGCGAGGCGACGACTTCGGTCGGATTGAGTTCGCCGTCGCTGGATTCGGAGAAATGCGAAACCCCGGCGGCGTAGGAATCCTCGGCCAGCTCCGTAAGATTGTTGAGGCGTCCCACGGTGACGATGGCGTAGGTTCCGAAGCGGGAGGTGATGATCAGCGGCTGGTCTTCGTAATCGCTGATCACGCCGATTCCGGCGTTGCCGTGGAAGTCATCGAGGTCGTCGTCGAATTTGGAGCGGAACTGAGCGTTGGTGATGTCGTGAATCCGGCGAATGATTTTGCCGTCTTTGCCGCAGACCGCCATGCCGCCGCGTTTGGTGCCGAGATGGGAATGGTAATCCGTTCCGTAAAAAAGGTCGCAAACGCAATCCTGCTTTGAGACCACGCCGAAAAAACCGCCCATGACAAAACGCTCCTTCGAATACTGTTATAAACGATGCTTTAATATATCCCCGGTTGGCGGGTTTGGCAAGAAGAAATGGCGCGCGAAGGGAATAAAAAAGGGCAAAAAATGCGTACCGCGTACCGCAGACCAAGGTGGGAGCGGAGCGCACCGGCGGCCGAACGTCGGCCGCCGCCGGACCGCGCCTCCGTACGACGGGGAGCGGGCTTCCGCCTGGCGGCGTTTTTTTATTTTTTTTCAAGGGGGCGCACGAGCACTCCCGCCTCCTTCAGTAACCGCATCGACGTCCCGTCAATCGAATAGCGCAAATGGTACACCACCTCCACAATCCCCGCATTGACAATCATCTTCGCGCATTGCAGACACGGACTGAACGTCGTATACAACGTCGCCCCCTTCACCGCAATCCCGTGATACGCCGCCTGGACAATCGAATTCTCTTCGGCGTGACTGCATAAACACTCCGCCAGATCATGCCCGCTCGGCACCTCCGAGCCACACCGCGGACACCCCCCGTCACAGCAGTTCCTCACCCCACGCGGCGTCCCGTTGTAACCCGTCGAAATAATCCGGTGATCCTTCACCACCACCGCCGCCACCTGACGGCGGCTGCAATTGCTCCGCGTCGCCGCCACCGCCGCAATGTTCATGAAATATTCGTCCCACGACGGTCTTTCCAGGCTTTTCACAAAATCACCCCTCGTTTCCGCGCGGCGTCCCGCCGCGGCATTTGCCTTTTCCCCGTTTTTCAGATATATTACCATACTATCAAATATGTTTCGCGCAAGGAGTCCCGTCCATGAATTTATCGCAATGTCATAAATTTCTCGAGTCATACCCCGACACCGCCATCGTCTTCGGCGACAACGCCAAGCCGGCCTGGTGCGAACTCGTCCTCGCCCGCCGCATCAAGTCCGCCGTCCTCTTCACCGGCCGCCACTCCGCCGACCGCACCGGCAACTTCGCGCGCTTCGCCGCCCTCGCCGCCGAAATCCCGGTCGAATTCCACCGCTTCACCGACATCCCCGCCGAGCCCGACGTCGACACCGTCCGCCGGATGACCTCCTTCCTCGCCGAAAAGAAGCCCGACACCGTCGTCGCCCTCGGCGGCGGCAGCGCGATGGACGCCGCCAAAGCCGCCTACCTCGCTTACCAGACCGGCTGCGACGTCACCGAATTCTTCGGCAGCAACCGCTGTCTCGAGCGCTTCCCCGGCCGCAGATTCGACCGCGTGATCTGCTTCGCCACCACCGCCGGGACCGGGTCCGAAGTAACGCTCTACAGCAACGTCGTCGACCGCTCGCCCGGCGTCAAAAAACTCATCAGCGACCCGATGATCGTTCCCGAATTTTCCTTTGTGATGCCCTCGATGATGGCCGACGTTCCGCTTCCGGTCCGCCGCGCCACCGGCTGCGACGCGCTCGCCCACCTGACCGAGGGATTCCTCAATCTCGTCCAGGACCACGTCCACCCCGGCGGGACTGCGTGGGCCAAAGCCGGGCGCGGACTGATCGTCGAACATTTGCCCCGCCTCCTCCGGAACCCCTCCGCCGAAAGCATCGAAGCGATGGCGATGGCCTCCACCCTCGGCGGCATGGTGATCCGTTACAAGTCGACCGGGCTGCCGCACTTGTGCAGTTTTTCGTGGTTCGGCCGCATCGAGCACGGCACCGCCGCCGCGATGCTGATCCCGGCTTGCTGGCGCTACTATCTCGGCAGCGAAAAGGTCGCGGAGCGCACCATGGAACTCGCCGATCTCTTCCCCGGCAAGACGCCCGGGGAGGTAGTCGCCTCGTTCCGGAATTTCCTGACCGGCTGCGGCGTCGCCTCCTCGCTTGCGGACTATCCCGGCCTCACGCCCGAGCTCTTCGAAAAGACCGCCCGCAGCGCCGGGGAAAACCCGATGAAGCTCCAGCTCGCCCCCCGTCCGGTCGATCCCGCCGAAGCATATCAGGTGATCAAAGGCATCCTCGCCGATTCATGATCACTGCGGTTCGGAGACCAGGCGCCTGAGCATTTCGATGTTTTTGGTATTGCTGTAAGCCTCAAGGAGATAACGCTTCGCCTCCGCTTCGCCGTAGTGGCGGATCAGGAGTTGCGCGATCATTCCTCCGGGATTGTTTTCGTAGCTCCAGGCGAGCAAATTGGCGGCGAAGCTGTTGCGGATGTTGTGCGTCACCGTCCCCGGCGGCGAACGGTAGCCCTCGAAGCTCACGCAGAACGGCGCGTAGCTTCCCACCGCCGCCGTCGCCACTCCGATCAGCGCCAGCGCCGCCAGCACCCCGCGCCTGACCGGGGTCGTCATCTTTTTCAGCGAAAACTCCGCCGCGAAATACCACAACGCCGGCAGCACCGGGACAAGGTAGCGGAATCCGTAAGCCCCGCCGCCGTATTCACTGGTTCCCAGGAGGTAAAAAAGCGTGATTCCCACCGTCGCCGCCGCCAGGGCCTGCTCCGGTTGGGAACGTTTGCGCCAGCCGATTCCGCACAGCACGGGAAGCGCCAACAGCGCCAGCGGCTGATAGGAAAACACGCCCCGGTTGCCGAAAAGCGCCTCAAAAGCGTACTCCAATAGATTTTTGGACTTCAGCGCCTCGGAGACATCGAAGGTTCCACCGCCGCCGTGCAAATAGAGCGGCGTCACCGTCCCGTGCGCCAGGAAATTCAGCCCCGCGCCAAGGGCGATCATCCCGATTCCGCAGCCACCGTAACACAGCAGCGCCCGGTATTGCCGGGTTTTGAGCGCCCCGGACAGGAAAAAGATCCCGCCGGCCAGCCCGAGGAACGCGCCGACCGGAATCTCCGTCAGCAACGCCGCTCCGGCAAGGAGTCCCGCCGCCGCCGGGCGGCCCGAGCGGAGCGACAGAAACCAGCCCAGCAGCAGCAG
>JAVBUI010000036.1:0-5204 GCA_031555495.1 Victivallaceae bacterium
TCGGCGCGGGAGAGGGCCCCCGGCACGCGGCACGCCAGGGCACAAAAAAAGGCCACCCGTTCGGGAGGCCTCTTTCTGCACCGTACTTACTTGTCGAACGCGTGGCCGGCCGAACCGAGCACTTCCTTGTTCTTGCGCACGTACAGATCCTTCAGCGCCGAACGGGCCGGGCCGAGGTATTTGCGCGGGTCGAATTCGCCCGGCTTTTCATTGAAAACCTTGCGGATCGCCGCAGTCATCGCCAGACGGCCGTCCGAGTCGATGTTGATCTTGCAAACCGCCGACTTCGCCGCCAACCGCAGCTGGTCTTCGCCGATGCCGATCGCATCCTTGAGCTGGCCGCCGTTTGCGTTGATGGTCTTGACCAATTCCGGCGGAACGCTCGAAGCACCGTGCAGAACGATCGGGAAACCCGGGATCTGCTTTTCGATTTCAGCCAGGATGTCCAGACGGATCTTCGGATCGTCGCCGGGCTTGAACTTGAACGCGCCGTGCGAAGTGCCGATCGCAATCGCCAGGCTGTCGACGCCGGTACGGGTCACGAAGTCGACCACTTCTTCCGGCTGGGTATAGGTGTGGTGTTCCGCCTTGACGTCGTCTTCGACGCCGGCCAGCACGCCGAGTTCGCCTTCGACGGTGACGCCGTGGGCGTGAGCGTATTCGACCACTTTCTTGGTCAGCGCGACGTTCTCTTCATACGACAGGTGCGAACCGTCGATCATCACCGAGCTGAAGCCGAAGTCGATGCAGCTCTTGCAGGTTTCGAAGTCCGGACCGTGGTCGAGGTGAAGAACGATCGGAATCAGCTTGCCGTTGTTGATTTCCTTGGCGTATTCGACCGCGCCCTGGGCCATGTAACGCAGCAGCGTCTGGTTGGCGTAATCGCGCGCGCCCTTCGACACCTGGAGAATCAGCGGAGATTCGGTCTCGACGCAGGCCTGGATGATGGCCTGGAGCTGTTCCATGTTGTTGAAGTTGTACGCCGGGATGGCGTAGCCGCCCTTGATCGCCTTGGCAAACAGCTCTTTGGTGTTGACCAGGCCGAGATCCTTGTAGTTGACCATGATTTCTCCTTAAAGGTTAAGTGTGTCAGCCATGCATAAATTTAACGCCGAAACCGGAAAATTCAAGCCGCTCAATGTTGAAATCATTGATTTATGATGTAGATTATCGGGAACGTTCCTCCAACAAAACAACCAGGAGCCCAGCCATGCTGATCGACATGCCGCTTGCCGAACTTGAAAAGTATCAGGGACGCAATCCGAAACCCGCCGACTTCGACGCCTTCTGGGACGCTTCGCTTGCCGAACTCGGCTGCGTCGATCCGCGGCTCGAGCTCCGGGGCGCCGATTTTCAAACCGATTTCGCCGAATGCTTCGACGCCTACTTCACCGGCGTCGGCGGCGCGCGGGTTTATGCCAAAGTGATGCGCCCGCGCTGCCCCGCCGACCGCAAAGGCCCCGCCGTGGTCCAGTTCCACGGTTACTCCGGCAACTCCGGCGACTGGGTCGACAAGCTCGGCTATGTCGCTGCGGGTTTCACCTACGCCGCGCTCGATTGCCGCGGGCAGGGCGGAAAATCCGAAGACACCGCGTCGATCAGCGGCACGACCCTCAACGGGCATATCATCCGCGGGCTCGACGACAAGCCCGAAAAGCTTCTGTTCCGCAACATCTATCTCGACTGTGCCGAATTGGTCAAGCTCGTCATGGCGATGCCCGGCGTCGATCCGGCCCGGATCGGCGTCTTCGGCGGTTCGCAGGGCGGCGCCCTGACGCTCGCCTGCGCCTCGCTGGTGCCGGAAATCAACCGCGCCGCGCCGATTTATCCCTTCCTCTGCGATTATCGGCGGGTCTGGGAAATGGATTTGGCCAAGGACGCTTACCAGGAGCTCAAAAACTACTTCCGGCACCACGATCCTTTGCATTCGCGCGAAGAGGCGGTTTTCACCCGGCTCGGCTATATCGACAACCAGTTCCTCGCTCCGCGCATCCGCGCCCGGGTGCTGATGTTCACCGGCATGATGGATACCGTCTGTCCGCCGTCGACCCAGTTCGCGGCATACAACAAAATCACCGCGCCGAAGGAAATGGTGATCTACCCCGACTTCGGCCACGAACACCTGCCCGGTTGCTCCGACCGGATTATGCAGTTCATGCTTGAGATGCTGAAATAAGGTGAAAAAAAACGGCCTCCAGTTGGATCTGGCCGCCCTGCCGCCCGGTCGCGAAATCGACCGGATGGTCGGCGGCTACCGAAAGTTCCGCGAAAGTTATTTTTGCGGAGAGGACGGTCTTTTTCGCCGGTTGAAGGTCGCTCAAAGGCCGAAGACGCTGGTGATCGCCTGTTCGGATTCCCGGGTCGATCCGGCGTTGCTCACGGGGAGCGAGCCGGGCGACCTTTTTGTGATCCGCAACGTGGCCAACCTGATTCCGCCTTACGAGCCGGACACCTCGCTCCACGGGGTCAGCGCCGCGCTTGAATATGCGGTAAAAGTGCTTCGCGTCGGCAACATCATTCTCCTCGGTCATTCGCAATGCGGCGGAATCCGCGAGCTGATGTGCCGCGACAACTGCGATCACACGGAATTCGTTGACAGTTGGCTGGCAATCGCGTCGAAGGTCCGCGACGAAGTCCGCTCCGGTTTCCGGCACCGGCCCCTCCGGCGGCAGATCCGGGCCTGCGAAGAAGGGGCTTTGCTGCTCGGCGTCGAAAATCTCCTTACCTTCCCCTGGATCCGCGCCAAAGTCGAAGCCGGTTCGCTGCTGCTCCATGCCTGGTATTTTCACATCGGGCGCGGCCGCCTCTTTTACTATGATTCCGCCAAAGCAGCTTTCTCCGCTTTCAAATAACGCCGTAACTCGCTTGCCGCCCGGCTGTTTGGCGGATGTCCGCCGGGCGCCGCCCTGTGAATATTTTGCGAAAATAAATTGCAAAAGCGTTTTTTTATGCTATAATACAATTTGAAAATTCATTCTCCGTTATCTTTCGTAATCAATGGCGTCCGGCGCTCCGCCGGGCTCAATAGGGATGCGTCGGAGTTCTATTTTTTCATATTCAGACGCCGTGTTTCCGGGTCGTATTGTTGCATTTCGAGAGACGGCAAATCATTTTTGGTTTTTACAGGGGAAAAGCATGTTTTCGCTTTGCAGTCTGCGATTTCCGATCGGTCGGCTCTGGTTTATTTTGCTTTTCGGCCTGTTCGCCGCTTTGCCGGCCGGTGCCGACGCGGTTCAGCTGAAACGCGTCCTGCTGGTCGATTCCTACTCCACCACCGATGTCTGGAATGTCAACGGGCGCAAGGGCGTTCACGCCGCCCTGAGCAATGCCGGACTGGCGGTCGGACTGGAAACGTTCGAGCTCTGCGTCCGTTATCAGCCCCGCTTGGTGGCGGACCAGGATGACGTCGAAGCGCTGAAAATCAAGCTCAGGGGGACCGGTTACGACCTGGTGATCGCGGTCGACAACGCCGCCGTCAATCTGTTTCTGGACGGAACGCTCAAGGTCAAAGACGGTGCGCCGCTGCTGATCGCCTCTTATTTCGGGCCGCTGCAATCGCGGATTCCGAAAGGCGCCAATATCACCGGTATCGAAACGGCGTTTCCGCAATACCGGAATATTCCGCTGGCGCTGCAGCTGCTGCCGAAAACCAGGACGGTCGCCATTCTCCTCGACGCGACCGACGACGGCAAGGCGCAGCGCCGGTTGCTCCGCAAATGGCGCGAAATAAATCCGCTGCCGGACGGCGTGGAGCTCCGCATCCTGAGCGGAGAAGAGTATTCGACCGAGGAGGTCGTGCGGAGCATCTCCGAACTGCCGCCGGATACGGTGCTCTTGTTCAATTCATGGGGATCGCTCAAAGATTCGCTGCCGGTCAGCGCTTATTCTCTGCTGCCGCAGATACGCAAAATTTTCCCCGGACTGATTCTTGGCCGGTTTGCCGGCTATATGGAACTCGGCTCCGCCGGCGGCGTGCTGATTTCCGGCGAAAGCCAGGGGGAACAGGCCGGTTCCATGGCCGTCAAAATCCTGAAGGGAGAACGGGCGGGCGATATTGCGGTCCAGCCCGGACGCGCGAGCCTGACGCTGGATTACCGTTCATTGATGAAGGCCGGCGTCGATCCCCTGGATATTCCCGGGGAAGCCGTGCTGATCAATGTTCCGCCGGGCTTTCTTGAACGGCACCTCAAAGAGATCAGCTGGGGAGTCGGCGCTGTCGCGCTGCTGCTGCTGCTGGCCCTTCTGCGGCAGTTGATTCACCGGCGCAATATGAGCAAAATCCGGGAACTTTTCACGCAGATGCCTTTGAGCGTTTTTGTGGTAAATGCTGACGGCAAAGTTCTTTATGCCCACGTCGACGCCAGATATGCCCACATTTTTCAGCCGCCGCGGCAGCTGTGGGATTTTCCGGATGGGCCCCGGGAGGCGATTGCGGAAGCGGTCCGGGAGACCTTCCGGAGCGGAGCCAGGCAGGCGTTGGATTTTGACTGGAGCGCGGCGAGCCATCACGCTGAATTCGTGATGGTTTCTTCCGGGATTTTCGGCGAAAAAGCGGTGATGATGATTGCCGCCGACCAGTCAGAACTGCAGCGGGCGCACCTCAATATGGCGCTTTTGTCCGAACGTTTCCGGCTGACGCTCGAGTCCATCGGCGACGGCGTGATCGTTACCGACGTCGACCAGAAAATTACGCTGGTCAATCCGATCGCGGCGCGCCTGACCGGCGTTTCCGCCGCAGCGGCCGTCGGGAGCGACCTCCACGATGTTTTTCACATCGTAAGCTACCTCGATGGCCGGGTCGTTGAGTCTCCGGTCAAACGCGCGCTGGAAACCGGTGAAATCGTAGAGCTTGCCAACCATACCGATCTGCTTGCCAAGGACGGCAAGCGCTACCACATCGCCGACAGCGCCGCTCCGATCCGCAATCCGGATGGAGAAGTTACCGGCGGCGTGCTCGTTTTTCGCGATGTCACCGAGGAATATATCAAGCGCGACCAGTTGCGCGCCACGCTGACCAGCCTTGAATATGCTTCGGACCTGACCCGCTCCGCTTCCTTCCGGCTCAACCTTCAAAGCCGCGAAATCACGGGCAGCAAACTCCTGCCGCAATTGCTGCCGGTGCGGGACGGCAAGGCGATCCCGCGCGAAGAATTTGTGCTGGCGGAAGACCTGAAGGATTTTATCCGCAGCGCCGATGACCTGAT
>JAVBUI010000051.1:0-7914 GCA_031555495.1 Victivallaceae bacterium
ATCGAGGACGTGCTCGAAGCCGCGCCGGAGCTGGAAAAGCGTCTGCTGCGCCAGCTCGAATCCGGGCGGCTCCGGATCGGGCCGTGGTACGTCCAGCCGGATGAATTCCTGGTCTCCGGCGAGGCGTTGATTCACAATCTCCTCTTCGGGCGCGAGCTCTGCCGCCAGTACGGGACGGAATGCTGGAAGACCGGGTATCTCTGCGACACCTTCGGCCACGTTGCACGGATGCCGCAGATTCTGGCCGGATTCGGGATCGGGCTGGCCGCTCTCTGGCGCGGAGCCCCGCCGGAGCTGCCGGTCTATTTCCGCTGGCGTTCGGAAGACGGGAGCGAAGTCGCCGTTTACAAAATGCCGGTCAAGCAGGGCTATGGCGACTTCTCCGGCGCGGTGGCCGATTTCTTCGACCGCGCCCTGTCGGAAGCGGAATTCGCCGCCAAAGCGAAACCCTATTGCGATGCCCGGCTTGCCGAGCTCAACGCTCCGGCGCTGGTCCTGATGGACGGCGTCGATCATGCGCCGATCCATGCCGCCGCTCCGGATTATGTCCGGTACCTGCGGAAAATCTATCCCGATTGCGACGTTTCGCTTGGCTCCATCGAAGAGATCCTGCCGGTGCTGGAGCGTTGCCGCGCCGGGCTGCCGGTTCATTGCGGCGAACTCATCTCCACCAACCCGGAACCGGGAGGGTTCCTCAATCTGACCAGCCACACGTTGTCTTCCCGTGTCGAGCTGAAGCGGCGCAACGACCGGCTGCAAACCATCCTTGAAAGGCTGATTTCCCCGCTTTGCGCGGCAATGGGGGAGGGGGGAAACCGCAATTTCCTCAAGCTTGCGTGGCGATATCTCTTGCAGAATCATGCCCACGACTCGATCTGCGGCTGTTCCTCGGGGCGGGTGCATCTCGATATGGAATACCGTTTCCGCCAGGTCGAGGACATCGTTGAAGCGCTTCGCAACGACTGGATTGCCCGCGACTTCGCGCGCTACACCGGAATTCCGATCGACCGGACCTGTCCTCCGATCTCCGGCGATGCGCCGACGCCGGAGGCGGACGGCGGCGATGGCGAGCTTGCGCTCCGCATTTACAACCCGCTGCCGTATCCGGTCGGGGACGTGCGGCGGCTCGAAGTGCGCTTCCCGCGCAATTACCGCAGCACCTATGCCGAGCCTTTCGGATACGAAACCATCAACTCCTTTGTCCTCACCGGTGAAGACGGAACCGGTTTGCCTTACGGCATAGCGGAAATCCGGCGCAACGAACTCAGCCGGCGGCATCGCTACGACGCCCGCTTCGCCGACGTCTGCACCCTGGTCTTCGCTCCCCGGCTCCGGGCGTCCGGCTGGACCACGATCCGGATCACACCCTCGGCAAAGCCGGTTCGCCGCCTCAAAACCATGCCCGAGGTCCCGGAATGGATCGAGAATCCGTTTTTGCGCCTCACCTTCAATGCCGACGGCAGTTTTGATATTTTCGACAAACGGGCGAACCGGAGTTACGGCAAGTTCAATCAGTTCCTGGTCGACGGCGAAAACGGAGACGGCTGGAACCACGTCGCGCCGAAGGGCGGCGCGGTGCATTTCGGTGGAAATGCCGGAGTCGAACTGAGAATCGCCGGCGCTTATCCCGGCCGGACCGAATACGAAATCACCCGGCGTTTGACCGTTCCCGCCCGGCTCGAATACCGCGGCGGGCTTCACGAGCAGTACCGCGGCATCGCCGCTTCGGAGGCGACGGTCGAAGTCAAAGCGGTCACCCGGGTGATTTTCGATGCCGGTTCGCCGCTGGTGCAGGTTGCGACGATGATCGAAAATCCCGCCGCCGATTGCCGCCTCCGGCTCCGGGTGCCGCGTGCGATGCACGGCGATTATCAGGTCGCCCAGACCTTCGGCTTCCTTGAGCGTCCGAGCGGACTTGCCCGCGGCGAAGAGACCGGCAGCTGGCGCGAGCCGGAGCAGCCGGAGAAAAACTTCCGCGAACTTGCCGGAAGCCGGGACGAGGCGGGAAGCTTCTATCTCCTGGCCGGAGCGGGGCTCCACGAAATCGCCGCCTCCGACGGCGAATTCCTGCTGACGGTTTTGCGGAGCTTCCGCCGCATCGTCGGCTCCAACGGGGAAGCGCCGACCGGAACCGGATGTTTCGAATTCGACTACGCTTTGCTCTTTGAAAAACCTGATTTCGAGATCGCCGATGCTTACATGGCGCTGCGCCGCCGGACCGAAGACCTGATCACTTACGTCGCCGCTTTCAACCCCGCCCCGCCGGCCGAACCATCACTGTTGACGTTGGAGGCGAAGCACGTCGACCTCTCCGTCCTGAAACCGGCCGAAGCGCATCCCGGCGCGCTGACGGTCCGGCTCTGCAATTACGGAAAAACCGCCGAGACGGCGACGCTCCGCGCCGGCTTCGACCTTGCCGCCGCCTGGCGCTGCGACCTTGCCGAAAACCGGCTTTCAGAGCAGCGTTTGTCCGGCCGTGAACTTCAAATCGAAGTCGGACCTCATCAATTGTGCACCATTATCCTGTTCCCGAAGCCCAAACCGAAAGGGAGAGAGAAATGAAACGACACGCCTTCACCTTGATCGAGCTGTTGGTCGTTATCGCGATCATCGCCATCCTCGCCGCCATGCTGCTGCCCGCGCTCAACAAGGCCCGGGAGCGCGCCAGGGCTTCACTGTGCATGAGCAACATCCGCCAGCTTTCCACCGCGCATCAGTTATACCAGAACGACAACAACGACTTCTGGACCGGCGGTTACAACACCGCTTACCGGACGATCAGGCTCAATGCCGGTTATGTATGGGACAATATTCTGCGGGACGGAAACTACATGCCTTACCATAAGCCTCTTTCCGGCCCCAACCCGGTGCCGCACAAGATACTGCAATGCCCCTCGGACATCGTCATGAGAACCGACCCGGCCCAGATGGTCCGTTCCTATGCGCTTTCAGCCGGTTTCTGTCTCGGCGAGAACAGACCTTTCAAAGGCGTGGTGGGGTATGGTACCCTGGCCTCGTTCGTCGCCACCACCAGAGCCGGCATGGTCAGGAATCCATCCCGGCTCATCGCGAACAGCGAGGCGCACGTGCCGGTCAACTATGCCTGGGCAACCTCCGCTTCGGTGCTTCGCGCGGATACCTCATTGGTGAGTGGACTGCATCCGAATGTTTCATTCCCCCATATTTCCCGCGGGAATTTTTTCTTTGCCGACGGGCATGCCGCCGGAATGGGGCGTTCCGACGTTACGCTCGACATGCACGGAGAAGTGTAGCCGATGGTTTTAGCCGAGGATAAGTTGATATCAAACCGGAACCTCTCGACCGATTGGAGAAACCGATGAAATTATTTGCCATGATGTTCGGCGCCATGCTTGCAATGTCCGCGATGGGGGCCAATGTCTTGCTGACGGAACAGAATCCCGCTCGCGGTACGCTCCGTTATCCCGGCAAAGGGAATTTTCGCAGCGATCGCGGCACCGCCGAATTCTGGGTGAAGCTCGGCGACCGCTTTGGATTGCGCAAGCAGAATGAGCATCTGGCCAGTTTGATTCTCGACGAAAATCATTCGATTGGATTTTACTACAACGACCGGGAACGCGGGATGGTCTTTTTCATCAAGAATGTCGACGCTCCCGGCGGCAATCGCCATTCCAAAGATTACAGCGCTTTTCTGGTGATGCCGAAGCTTGATTGGAAGCCGGGGCAGCGCCATCATATCGCAATAACCTATGAGCCGGAGCACCAGCTGCTCTATCTTGACGGCAAGGCGGTTCGATGGCAGGAGTTTCATGGCAGCCTTGCCGGCCGGTGGAACGAAAGATCGCGAATCGAAATCGCCCGCGACAGCGAGTTCATCGTCGAAGCGTTCCGCATCTGGGACGACGCCTACGCACCGCGAGCCCTCAAAGACGATGTGAATACGGGAGTGAACGTTTTCCGTCATGCCGAATTTCCGGCGGCGGCGGAATTGGACGGAGCCGCGTTGACGGCCGGCGGCAATCGCTTCCTCTGGATTGCCGATCAACCGCTGCCTGCGTCGATTGCGGCCGGCAAACTGGAGCTGTTGCCCGGCGGCGTACAATTGCGTTTCGGCGATCGGGCCGCGGCCTTCCGGGGGCGTCCGGCGGTTTCGAATGGCCAACTCACCGCGAAATTTACGGTGAAGGAATATCCGTCGCTCGAACTGGAGACGGCGGCCGTTCCTTTCGGCGGAGATGCCGTCAGGCTTGTGTTGACGCTCACCAACCGCGGCGACCGGGCCTGGCGGGAGGATGTGACGCTGGATCTCGGCGCATTGGTCGGCGGAGGGATGGCTTTCGCCACTACCGTCGGAGCTCCTTTTGCGCTCGAGACCGGTAATCCGGCTTATGCCCATTCGGTCAGCGCTTCTTCCGGAATGGGGGGCGGCAAGCCCGGCTTTTCGTTGCCGGTGGCGGCGGTCTATCACCCGAAGCAGAATATCGGGCTCGCCGTAGCGCAGCCGATGTCGGTCAGGGATCGGATTGCGATCGATTTCGGCGGTGAGACATCGTGCCGTTACTGGTCGACCACCAATGAGCAAGTCGATATCCCACCCGGTGAAAGTCGGACGCTGGAGTATTATTTCAAGGTTCACCCCGGCGACTTCCGCTCGGCGCTCCAATTGATCCTCGATATCAGTCCCGAGGCGTTCGTTCCGCAGAAAATCAACTCCGCCCGGCGGCAGGCCATCGATGGAGGCATGATGATCGGCGGACCCTCCGATCCGGCGTCGCTTCAGCAGTCGGCGGCGCAGATGATCTGCTACCGTGAAATCTCGATCGGCAACGGCAAACAGATTCTGTTCGGCGAGTATGTTCCCGAAAAACCCGATGCCGAAAGCCTCGCCTATTACACCGGCATCAACCGGCAGATCGCCGCGCTCCACCGGGCGGGCATTCTCGGCATGATCTATCTGCAGGCGCGCGAATGCCAGCGGATCGGTTACGCCAAAGCAAAATTCCCCGAGTCGCTTCAATACGACTCCTCCGGCAAGGTGATCGAGAGCTATTCCTTTGGCGCCAAAATGCTCTGCCGCAAGGATTCGAACTGGTACAACCATCTGCTCGATCAACTGCGGAAATCCCTTGAAGCAATGCCGGAGGCGGACGGTGTTTTTTTCGATAACTGCTGGGATCTCGAGTATGCCGACATCATCAACGCTTATGGAGACTACCTTCACCGGCGCGGTTTGCTTTTGGAGACCAACGGCATTACTAATCCATGCGCCCGGTGCAGCGACAGCGTGATGGCGGAAGGCACCCGCAAGACTCTCGAGGAGCTGTGTTTTTATGGATTGGCCAAGCCGGTCACCTATGTTCCGATTTATTCTTATCATGGCTTCGGTATTGCCAAAGAACGCGAGATGGCCGCTCCTGCGCTGCCGGGCAATCTGGCGCGCGATTTGAAGTCATGTTTGATCAACGGAGCCTTTTATTCCTTCAACTATCGCGGGTCCCGGTATTTCGGCGGGGAAAGCCGCCGCATGTTCAGTCATTATCTGGAGCTCCAGCGGGAATTGCAGGGCAAGCGCTGGTATCTCGAAGCTCATGCCCTGGTTTTGCCGAAAGGATTCCAGGGGAACATTTATTGCCGCCGAGACGGCGGCCTCGCGGCCTTTGTGGTGTCTGCCGGAATGCCGTTTACCGGCGATCCGGCCGGAGACTTCACAGTCCGCATCCGTATCGGAAACCTTGCGGTGAGCAAAGTGACCGTGCGCCATCTCGAAGACGATCGGGAGACGCCAGCCGAATTCACTCGCGCCGGCAGCGAGGACATCGAGATTCGGATCAAAAATCACATCTCGGTCACGATGATCAAAGTGGAATAGCCATAAAACGATATACCGCTTCCAAAAGCTAAACCGACAGGGAGAGAGAAATGAAACGACACGCCTTCACCTTGATCGAGCTGTTGGTCGTTATCGCGATCATCGCCATCCTCGCCGCCATGCTGCTGCCCGCGCTCAACAAGGCCCGGGAGCGCGCCCGCGCCAGCTCCTGCGTCAACAACCTCAAGCAACTCGGCACGGTGTTTTTCATGTACGCCGGGGACAATGCCCGCTCGCTTCCGCCCAACGGCAGCGGGGGAACTCCGCTCGCCTCCCCATGGCCGGCTTATTTCTTCAACGGCAACTACATCACCGCCAGCAACTACAAGCTGATCCGCTGTCCGTCGTTCATCCAGGACGTCATCGGCTCCAACAACTCGGCGGTCGCTTACGGCGTCCGGACCCGCGGCGCCGCGCCGGGCGACCGGGAACTGATCGACCATTACTCTCCACGCACCCCCGGCATGGGGATCTGCCAGAAGCCGGAGAACAAAATCCTGCTGACCGATTCAATGGAGAATCCGGCGTCCAACCGGTTCAATCCGACCGCTTACCTGAACGCCGGAACGCCGTTCTCCAATGTCGCCATCAACAACGCGGTTTATCTGTGCCACAATGACCGGGCCAATACGCTGCTCGGGGACGGGCGGGTCAAACCGCTGGCAAAAATCGACTTCATCACCGATCCGATCCGCTTCAACGACGGCGGCTCCTATGTCCGTTATTATCAGAACTTCTATCCCAACAAGGTGGTGCCGTGAAATCGATTTTACGTTTGCTGTCGGCGGCGATCTTCCTCTGGGCCTTCGGAATTCAGGGCGCCGCAATCCTCAATGTCCGCGACTTCGGCGCCAAAGGCGACGGCGTCACCGACGATACCGGGGCTTTCAACCAGCTTGACGCTCAGATCGCCCGCGCCGCCGCCGGAGTGGAGGTGGTGATCCCGCCGGGGACTTATATGATCAATCCGCTGAAAACGCCGCTTCGCGAGCTGCGGCCCGGCGTGCTGCGCCGGAAATGCCTGGTCGAACTGGTCCGTGACGGCAGCCGGGTCAATTGCGCGGGAGTGATCAAAATCATTCCGGGCATCGATTATACCGCCGGCATGAAACCGGGAGAGGAGTGGTATTGGGCGGTGGTCCTGATCAATGCCAACGGCTGCGTGGTGGACGGTTTGCAGTTCTCCGGCAACGGCACCGGAACGGTCGGCGGGCACATCGCCAGACAGCCGAATCTGCGCTGGGAGGGCGTCGCCGGCTTCGGTCCCGGCAACAACGGCTACCACTTCAACAACAAGGTGATCAATTGTCATATCACCGGCGGCGGCGGCCAGCCGATCGCGCTGCAATACCAGAAACAAGCGATCATCAGCGGCAACACCGTCGAGGACTCCACCGGCATGGGTTATTCGCGCTCGGAAAACTCGATCATCAGCAACAATGTATCGGTCCGAAGTCACGATGCGCCCTATATCGCCAACGGCAACTGCCGCAACATTCTGATTACCGGCAACATTTCGCGGGGCACCTCCAACGGCTCCGGCATCGATGTGGTGGGCTGTTCCAACGTCGTCGTCAGCAACAACATCATCGAGGATGCCGCCGCCTGGGGGCTGCTGATCGGTTACAGCACCCAGCAGAAAGCGGGCTGCGACAACATCCTGGTCACCGGCAACATCTTCCGGAACAACGGACGCAGCGTCGACACTCCCTTCAACGGTGAAATCATGGTCGGCCGCCCGTGGGGAGAGTCGCCGGAGCCGATCCGGAACGTCACCGTCAGCAACAACAGTTTCACCATCGACGGCTCCCATGGGGACTTCAAGGGAAACTTCGTCTCGGTCGGCTACGGGGCTTCCGGAGTCAGGATCCTCAACAACGTTGTCGGCGGCTCCCCCAACGTCAACCGGTTCGTGGTCGGCGTCAATCAGCCGGTCTCGGATCTGCTGATCGACGGCAATCTCTGGACCGGCAAAGATAAGGTGAAAATCAACAATCCGTCCGCAAGCGCGATCGTCGTCAGGAACAATACCGGATTTGAAGGAAACTGATTATGATGAAGTTTTT
>JAVBUI010000372.1:0-2744 GCA_031555495.1 Victivallaceae bacterium
TCGGCGCCCTGCTCGGGGCGATTCTCAACAGCCGCCACACCTTTTTTCTCCCCGCCCTCGCCGCGCTGCTGCTCAATGTTTTCCTGATTTCGGGACTGGCCTTCGGCTTCTACCGCCAGTCGATCGGCGAGCTCGATATCAGGGAACTGCTCGAACAACTCGGCTGGCTTACTTTGCTCTCCGGGCTGATCCAGCTGGTGCTGATGCTGATTCTGCTCAAGAAAAAAGGCGCGTTTCCGGAACTCAGTTGGGCGGCATTCCGCAACCGTACCGTGATCAGGGAACTCTGGAAAATGATTATCCCCGGCATGATCGGCGGAGCGGCGCTTCAATTGAGCTTCGTGATCGACCGGATGCTGGCGACCTGGCTCGGCCCGCAGGCGGTTCCGGCGCTGACTTACGCCGACCGGATCATCGATTTGCCGATCGGGATTTTCGCGATGTCGCTCGGGACGGTGCTGATGGCCCACATGTCGCAGGCGGCGGCGCGGAACGACATCGAAGAGATGGGCCGCGACCTGGTTTTCGGGCTCCGGCAGGTCTATTTCATCTGCATTCCGATGGCAGTTTTCGTGATGGTGTTCCGCGAGCCTTTGCTGCAATTGATGTTCCTTCGCGGCAACTTCACCGCCTCCGACCTGGCGGAAACGAGTTACGTGATGTGGTTCTACGGCGCGGGGATTCCGGCGTTCTGCTCGATCAAGGTGATCCTCCCGGCCTTTTACGCCCGCAAACAGATGATGCGTCCCGTGTATCCTTCGCTCTGCTGCATCGGCGTCAACCTGATGCTGACGCTGATCCTGATGTGGCCGATGCGGCAGGGCGGCATCGCGCTGGCGGCGGTGATTTCGTCGATGCTCAACAACACCATATTGCTCGCCATGCTCCAGCGCGAAGGCATCGCAATCCGGAAAGCGCTGCTGGCCCGCTCGGCCCTCCGCGCGCTGATCGCCTCGGGTGGCGCGGCGGCGCTCTATTTCGCCTACCCGGCGATTGCGGTGAAGCTTCACTTTCCTTATGTCGGTGAGCTGCCGGGCTTTCTGGTGATCATGACGCTTTACGCCGTCGGTTATTTTGTCCTGATGCGCCTCTTCGGAAGTTCCGAAACGACCGAAGTGCTGAAAATATTCACCAACCAGATAAGGAGATTCCGTCATGGCTGAAGATAAAATCCAATTCGACCCCGTCGAAGAGCTGATCAAAGCGATCGCCAACGGCGAAATGGTCGTCATCGCCGACGACGAAGACCGCGAAAACGAAGGCGACCTCGTCGTCGCCGCCGCCCACGCCACGCCTGAAGTCATCAACTTCATGGCAATCAATGCGCGGGGCCTGGTTTGCGTCCCGGTCGACGAAGCCCGCGCCAAAGCGCTTCATTTGACCACCCCGGCGTCGCTCTCGGACCCCTTCGGCACGGCTTTCACCCAGAGCGTCGACGCCAAGCACGGGACCAGCACCGGGATTTCGGCGTTCGACCGGGCGGCGACGGTGGCGGCGTTGATCGACCCGGAATCGGTTCCGACCGATTTCATTACCCCGGGCCATCTTTTTCCGCTGATCGCCCGCCCGGGCGGGGTGTTGCGCCGGGCCGGACACACCGAAGCCGCGGTCGACCTCGCCCGCCTCGCCGGGCTCGCCCCGGCCGGAGTGATCTGCGAAATCATGAACGACGACGGCACCATGGCGCGGCTGCCCCAGCTCGACGCCTTCCGCCGCAAGCACAAGCTCAAATGGGGCTCGGTGGCGGATCTCATCGCCTACCGCCGCCGCCACGAGGTGCTGATCGAGCGCGGCGAAACCGCACTCTTGCCGACCTGCTTCGGTGACTTCAGAATTGCCGCCTACCGGTCGAAAATCGACAATCTCGAGCACGTCGCCCTGATCTGCGGCGACGTGGCCGACCGCCAGGACGTGCTGGTCCGCGTCCACAGTGAATGCCTCACCGGCGACGTCTTCGGCTCCTGCCGCTGCGACTGCGGCGAGCAACTTCACAATGCGATGCGCCAGATCGCCGCCGAGGGCGCGGGGGTGATCGTCTACCTCCGCCAGGAGGGGCGCGGCATCGGGATTTTCAACAAAATCAGCGCCTACAAGCTTCAGGACGAGGGCTGCGACACGGTCGAAGCCAATGAAAAGCTCGGCTTCGGCGCCGACCTCCGCGAGTACGGCATCGGCGTCCAGATCCTGCTCGACCTCGGCATCCGCTCGGTGCGGTTGCTGACCAACAACCCCAAGAAGCTGGTCGGCATCTCCGGCTTCGGGCTCGAAGTCTCCGAACGCATTCCGATCGTCATGCCGTTCAAGGCCGAAAACGCCGGGTACATGCAGACCAAAAAAGAACGCATGGGGCATTTGTATTGAATAACATGCGCGTCTCCGACTGGCACGGATTCGAACGCCGCGATTTCGCACTCGACGGAATCCCGGCGATCCTGATCGTGCCTCCCGGCGGATTCGCGCCGGGGAAACCCTGGTATTGGCGGGCGCGCTTCTTCGGCGCCTTCCCGGGCGCCGACCGCGCGCTCCTGCGGGCGGGCTGGCACGTCGCGCACATCGAGATCGACGAGCTCTACGGCGCGCCGGAATCGAACCGCCGCTTCGACCTGCTGTACCGCTTCCTGACCGCCATCGGCTTCAAGCGGAAGATGGCCCTGGCCGGCTTCAGCCGGGGCGGGCTGGACACGTACAACTGGGCGTCCAAGAATCCCGACAAAGTGAGCTGCCTCTACCTCGACAACGCGGTC
>JAVBUI010000315.1:0-3936 GCA_031555495.1 Victivallaceae bacterium
CGGAAATCGGCATTCCATGCGTGATCAAGCCGATCCTGAGCTCCTCCGGCCACGGCCAAAGCGTGATCAAGAGTCCCGCCGACATCGAGAATTCGTGGAAAATCGCCCAGGAAGGCGGCCGCGCGGGCAAAGGCAAAGTGATCGTCGAAGGTTTCGTCGATTTCGATTACGAAATCACGTTGCTCACCGTCCGCCATGTCGGCGGCACGAGTTTCCTCGAGCCGATCGGGCCCCACCAGGTCGACGGCGACTATCAGGAATCCTGGCAGCCGCAACCGATGAATCCGGCGGCGCGTCAGCGCGCGGAGGAGATCGCGGGAAAAATCACCGCCGCCCTCGGCGGGCGCGGGATTTTCGGGGTTGAGCTCTTCATTCGCGGCGACGAGGTGATTTTCAGCGAAGTAAGCCCCCGTCCGCACGATACCGGGATGGTGACGCTGATTTCGCAGAATCTCTCCGAATTCGAACTCCACGCCCGGGCGATCCTGGGGCTTCCGATCCCGCAGATTCTCTTCTACGGTCCCTCCGCCTCCAAAGCGGTGGTGGTCGACGGCGTATCAGGCAATGTCCGCTTCGGCAACCTCGAAACGGTGCTTTCGCAGCCTCTGACCGACCTGCGGCTCTTCGGCAAACCGGAGCTCAAGGGCCACCGGCGGCTCGGAGTAATGCTCGCCCGGGGCGAATCGACTTCCGAAGCGCTCGAAAAAGTCGAATTCATGCGCGGAGCCTTGCAGGTGGAACTCTGAAAACCATCATCGTCGACAGCAGCCGCATTCCATTTTCATGGTCGGTTCGGCGCGAAAAACGCTTCGAACGCTGCCGCCGTGGTGTTTTTCTCCATTATTACGCCGCCTCGGGCGGCTTCGACCGCGACGCCGGTCCGGAGACACGGCTGCTGCATGAGCTTCGCGGCCTCGTCGAAGTCGATCAATACGCGCGTTTCGTCCTGACCGACGAAATGCACCGTTGCTTTGAGCTTGGCGAGGAGGACTTGGCGGGGCATTTCTTCCGCCGCCTCCGCCGCGAATGGCGCTCGATGGTGCTGGGGGAACACCTCGGCGACCACAAGGCCCCGATGCTGTCGCGCTTCTACTACTCGCCCGGCGAACGGAATCACCTCGCCGCCGAAGTCGAGGAAGAGGCAGCCCGGCTCCTCGCGCTCCCGGCCCTGGCGGAGCTCCTCGAACGCCTCAAACGCGTCGCTCCGATCGACCGCCTGCCGCTCGCCAGGCCGTTGGCGATCGATCTTGCCGGGCTCACGGTCTATGGAGCTCCGGTGCTGGCGTTCCGCGACGGCAACAAGGTTGTTTTTCTCGAAGTCCACCGGGCGGGAGCGGAGACCGTCGCGCCCGCCGCGCCGCTGATTCACCGTTATTATGCCCTTGGACACTTGAAAATCACGCCGGAACGTGTATTGTCTTGGCATCTCGATTGCGCCGAAGGCGACATCACCGAGCCTCCGGTCGACCTCTCCGGGGCAATCGACCGGATCCGGCGGAGCGCCGCCGAAATGCTCGATTGCCTCCGCCCCGACGGCAGCGCGGCCGGCACCGACTTCGCGGCGAACCCGGAGGCGTGCGGAAACTGCCGCTTCCGGAAATACTGTTCAGAATAAATGAAAATGACGAAAAAATTCTTCAACATCGTACTCGTTCACCCCGAAATTCCGCAAAACACCGGCGGCATCGGACGGCTCTGCGTGTCGACCGAGTGCAAGCTTCATCTGGTCAAACCCCTCGGTTTTTCGCTGGAAGATAAATTCCTCAAGCGCGCCGGGATGGACTACTGGCCCCATCTCGCGCTTGAGATTTATGAGAATTTCGACGACTTCCTCAACCGTAACCCGGGAGCGCCGATGCACTTTTTTTCAACGAAAGGCACGCGAGCCTTGTGGGATGTTGAATTCAAAACCGGGGATTACTTGATTTTCGGCAGCGAATCGGGCGGGTTCCCGGCTGAATTCCACGAGCGCTACCGCGACCGGCTGGCGACCATTCCGATGAACGGCGCCTTCCACCGCAGCCTCAATCTCGCCAACAGCAGCGCAATCGCGCTTTACGAAGCCATCCGGCAGAACCGGAATGAATGGGAGGGGACTCATGGGTAATCTGATCAGACTTTTCTTCTTTTTCCTGGTTGCGGCGATCGTCATCGGCGTAATCATCCTCTTCGGCTTGTTTTTCCTGCCGCTGCTGCTGATCCTCGCGATCTTCCTGCCGTTCTTCAGCCGCCCCCGGATCATCTTCCGGACCGGCGCGCCCCCTCCCCCCGAGCCGGACGACAAATACGAGCCCGACGGGGATGTTCCCGCCAATGAAGCGGTCATCGACGTGGTGGCGGTCGAAATCCCCGCTGAAAAACACCAAATTTCGGATGACCGGGATTAGAATTTCACAAAAACGATGCTATTTTATCCATATTGGATTTGGGGCCGATTTCAATTCGATTTGAAACCGGCCTTCTCAATGTAAATAACCACGGGATCCCATATGCATAAACTTCCCGCGTTCGTCTCCGCCGCAGAAGCGGTTCAATGCATCCGGTCGGGCGACAGCCTCCACCTCGGCAGCGTAGCCGGGGTGCCGGCCATTCTCGTAGCGGCTCTTTGTGAAAGGGGACGGCGCGGCGAGCTTGCCGACGTCACGATCCGCCACATCCATACCGGCCCGACCGAGGACTACTCCGGCGAGGAGTTCGCCGGGATTTTCAACTGCCAGACCTACTTCGTCGGCGACAATATCCGACACAACGTCAACGCCGGGTACGCCGATTACATCCCGGTCAACCTCTCCGAAATCTCCGGCCTCTACCGCAACGGCTTCGTCCGCTGCGACGCGGCGCTGATCCAGGTCTCCCCGCCCGACAAGAACGGCATGGTATCGCTCGGCGTCTGCGTCGACGTGACGCTGGCGGCGGCGATGTGCGCCAAAAAAGTGATCGCGGTAATCAATGAAAACATGCCGCACACCCTAGGCGACGCCTTGATCCCGTTCGCCAAGCTCGATTATGTTGTCAAAGACAACTCCCCGCTCCCCGCCACGCCGCCGGCGCATCCGTCGCCGACCGAAATCGCGATCGGCCTCCATTGCGCCCGACTGGTCGAGAACCGCGCCTGTCTGCAGCTCGGCATCGGAGCCATCCCCAATGCGGTGCTGGCGGGCCTGACCAACCACCGCGACCTCGGAATCCACTCAGAAATGTTCTCCGACGGCGTATTGCAACTGGTCGAAGCGGGCGTGATCACCGGCAAATACAAGGAAATCGATTCCGAGAAACTGGTGGTGACCTTCCTCGCCGGCTCGCAGCATCTGTACGACTTCGTCCACAACAACCCGATGGTGCTGATGAAGGACTCGGCCTATACCAACGACCCCTTCGTCATCTCGCGCAACTCCAAAGTGGTCGCGATCAACTCGGCGGTCCAGATCGACCTCACCGGGCAGATCTGCGCCGACTCGATCGGCACCAGGATTTATTCGGGAGCGGGCGGGCAATTGGACTTCATCTACGGCGCGTTCCGCTCTCCCGGCGGCAAGGCGATCATCGCGATCACCTCCACCACCCCCAAGGGAATCAGCAAAATCGTGCCGACCCTGACCCCGGGATGCGGCGTGGTCACGCCGCGGACGCTGGTCCACCACATCGTCACCGAACACGGCGCGGTCGAACTCTACGGGCGCTCGCTCCAGGAACGGGCGAAGCTCCTGATCTCAATCGCCGACCCGGCCCACCGCGAAACGCTGGAACGGGCGGCCTTCGAGCGCTTCGGCCCCCACTTCTTGCGGATTAAAGTTTAAAATCGAAGACATGCACTTCAAGGAAACGCGTTCCGGGCAGCTCGATAGTGACCGGAGCGCGTTCCATTTTGGCCTCTCCAAGCAATTTCCTGAGCGCATCATTGGAGAGCCGCCGGTAGCTGGAATCTTTGCAGGAAAC
>JAVBUI010000340.1:0-4698 GCA_031555495.1 Victivallaceae bacterium
TGGTTCTGGAGCAAGCTCCTTCATGCGCTTCGCTCCGATGCGGACGTCAGGAATGCCGGGCGGGGTCTCGTTGAGCATTGCGACTGGATCGCAGCCGAGCTTGCCGGGGCCGCCGTCAAGCGGAGCCGCTGCGCCGCCGGACACAAGGCGATGTGGCACCCATCCTGGGGCGGACTGCCCTCCGAGGAATTTCTGGTCAAGCTCGATCCCTTGCTCGAGGGCTTCCGGGGCCGTCTTTATACCGAAACCTTCACCGCAGACGTGCCGGTGGGGACGCTGTCGCCGAAGTGGGCGGCGAAGCTCGGTCTGCCGACTTCGGTGGTGATTTCCGGCGGCGCTTTCGACTGCCACGCGGGCGCGGTCGGCGTCAATATCCGGCCGGGTGAAATGGTCAAGGTGATTGGGACCTCCACCTGCGACATCATGGTCGCTCCCGAGTTGCGTCATTGCGTCAAAGGCATCTGCGGGCAGGTCGACGGCTCGGTTCTGCCGGGCATGACCGGGCTCGAGGCCGGGCAGAGCGCCTTCGGCGATCTCTATTTGTGGTTCACCCGTTTCCTGGGCTACGGCGGCGAGGTATCGATTCCCCGGCTCGAACGGGACGCGGCGGCGCTGCCCCTCAACGACATTCTCGCCATCGACTGGTGGAACGGTCGCCGGACGCCGGACGCCAATCAGCATCTGACCGGCGCTCTTTTCGGCATGAACCTCGGCACGACCGCGCCGATGGTCTACCGGGCGCTGGCCGAGAGCACCGCCTTCGGGGCGCGCCGGATCGTCGAGCGCTTCCGCGCCGAGGGCGTGCCGGTCGACGGCATCGCCGCCATCGGAGGCATTCCCAAAAAGTCGCCCTTTGTGATGCAGCTCTGCGCCGATGTCCTCAATATGCCGATCCGGGTCGCCAAGTCCGAACAGTGCTGCGCGCTCGGCGCGGCGATGTACGCGGCGGCGGCTTCAGGGTGTTACCCGTCGCTTCACGCGGCGGCGGAGGCGATGAATTCGGGTTACGACGCGGTTTATCAGCCGGACGCGAAGAACGTTGCGTTCTTCGAGAACAAATACGCACGTTACCTGGCTTGCGCCGACCTGGTCGAAAAGGAGACGATGACCCATGTATAAAGAGCTCAAAGAACTCGCCTGGGAGGCCAATATGGAACTCCCCCGGCTCGGGTTGGTCCTCTACACTTTCGGCAACGTCAGCGCCGCCGACCGTGAGCGCGGAGTGTTTGCGATCAAGCCCTCCGGGGTGCCCTACGAGGAGCTCAGGGCTTCGGACATGGTGGTGCTCGATTTCGCGGGGAGGGTGGTTGAGGGAGCGCTCCGCCCCTCGAGCGATACCCCCACGCACGCCGTGCTCTATCGCGAATTTTCCGCAATCGGCGGAGTTGCTCATACGCATTCAACGTATGCGACGGCCTGGGCACAGGCGTTGCGCGGGATTCCGGCTTACGGCACCACGCACGCCGACCACCTGGCCTCCGAAGTGCCGTGCACCGGCCTGATCGACGACGAGGCGCTGGAGCGCGATTATGAGGCCGGTACCGGCGAATTGATCGTGACCGCCTTCCGCCGCCGCCAACTCGACCCGGCGGAGATCGGAATGGTGCTCGTCGGCGGGCACGGCCCCTTCACCTGGGGAAAAGACGCAACCACGGCGGTTTACCAGAGCCGGGTGCTCGAAGAGCTCGCCCGGATGGCGCTCCTGACCGAAGCGATCAATCCGGAGGTGTCGATACTGAAACATTCGATCGTCAACAAACATTATTCCAGAAAGCATGGGAAGGACGCCTATTATGGACAGAAATAAACTTTATTTCCTCACCGGAAGCCAGGACCTCTACGGGGAAGACGCGCTGAAAGCGGTCGCCAAAAACGCCAAAGAGATTGTCCGCGGCCTCAATACCTCAAAAAAGATCAGCGCCGAAGTCGTCTGGCAGCCGACCGTCCGCAATCCGGAGGAGATCATCAACGCGATCCGCGCCGCCAACAACGACGACTGCTGCATCGGCGTCGTCGCCTGGATGCACACCTTCAGCCCCGCCAAAATGTGGATCAACGGCCTGAAATTGCTCCAGAAGCCGCTGTTGCACCTCGCCACCCAGCACAATGAGCTTCTGCCGTGGTCGACCATCGACATGGATTTCATGAACCTCAATCAAGCGGCTCACGGCGACCGCGAATTCGGCTTCATCTGCACCCGGCTCGGGCTGCCGCGCAAGGTGGTCGCCGGGTTCTGGCGCGATCCTGAAGTCCTCGCCGAAATCGACATCTGGACGCGGGCGGCGGCGGGCTGGCGCGAAGCGCAAACCTTGCGGGTTGCCCGCCTCGGCGACAACATGCGCGAAGTCGCGGTGACCGAGGGGAACAAGGTTTCGGCCCAGATCGAATTCGGCTTCGCGGTCAACACTTACGGGATCGGCGACCTCGCCGCTTTTATCAATCAGGTGAGCGACAAGGAGGTCTCCCGGCTGGTTGCAGAATATGCCGAGCGTTACACCATCAAGTCCAAATCCGCCGCCGCGGCCGCCTCGATCCGCGAGGCGGCGAAACAGGAAATCGGCCTGCGCGCCTTCCTCGACTCGGTCGGGGCCAAGGCGTTCACGACCACCTTTGAAGATTTGCACGGCCTTTCGCAGCTCCCGGGCCTCGCCTGCCAGCGGCTGATGGCGGACGGCTACGGCTTCGCCGCCGAGGGCGACTGGAAGACCGCCGCGATGCTGCGGATCGCCAAAGTGATGGCCGCCGGGCTCAAGGGCGGCACCAGCTTCATGGAGGACTACACCTATCACCTCGAAGCGGGGCGCGAACGGGTGCTGGGCTCCCACATGCTCGAAGTCTGCCCCTCGATCGCGGCGGGCAAGCCGTCGCTCGAGGTGCACCCGCTCGGCATCGGCGGCAAGGCCGATCCGGCGCGGCTGGTTTTCGACTCTCCCGCCGGTCCGGCGCTCAATGCTTCGCTGATCGACCTCGGCGACGATTTCCGGCTGATCATCAACGAAGTCGAAGCGGTCAAGCCGGATCAACCGTTGAAGAAACTCCCGGTGGCGCGGACGGTCTGGATCCCGGAGCCCGATTTCCACACCGGGGTCCGCGCCTGGATCGAGGCGGGCGGAGCCCATCACGCGGTCTATTCGCAGGCGCTCGACGCGGCGCACCTGATCGATTTCGCCAACATCGCCGGAATCGAATGTGTGGTGATTGGCTAATCAACAGCCATCCCGCAGGGCGGGTGGCTGTAAGGCCCGCAGCGCCGGGCCCGCGAGCTTAGGACTTGCCCGGAGGGCAAGGAGCAGCGAGCGAAGGCACCCGCCGTTTGAGGGGCGCGGAGCCGCTGAAAGCGGCGACCGGCTACGGCCGTACAGGCCACGACTAAGCCGAGCGGCGTTTGAGCGATCTTTCCTCGGGTGGCCGCGGCAAAATTTGCTGAAAATTTTAAAGATGTTATATTAAGTGTGTGTGCCGGGGTGGTGCCCGGCTGAATCTGCTACGAAAGGAAGGTGGGGGAATGGATAATATCAACATTCACGACGTCAAAGAGCTTCGGCTCAAAACCTTTGTCTACTTCGGCTGCGGCGCGATCCGCAAGATCGAGGAAATCGCCGCCGCGCTTGCGAAGCGCGGAGTCAGGAAAATCCTGGTGGTCACCGGGCGCGGCGCGTACAAGTCGACCGGCGCGTGGGATCACGTCGTTCCGGCGCTGGCGAAGTACCACATTTCCCATGTGCTTTACGACAAAGTGACGCCGAATCCGACCACGATCCAGATCGACGAAGCGGTCGCGCTCGCCCCCGACGCCCAGGCGGTGCTCGCCATCGGCGGCGGCAGTCCCGCCGACGCGGGCAAGAGCGCGGCGATCCTGCTCGCCAATCCGGACAAGAACGCCGATCAGCTCTACAAGTACCAGTTCGCGCCCGAAAAGGCGGTTCCGGTGATCGTCATCAACCTGACCCACGGTACCGGGACCGAAGTCGACCGCTTCGCCGTCGCCACCATTCCGGTGGACGAATACAAGCCCGCCATCGCCTATGACTGCATCTACCCCGAATGGGCGATCGACGACCCGGCATTGATGACCGGCCTTTCGGAGAAGCAGACCCGTTTCGTCAGCATCGACGCGATCAACCACTCGGTCGAAGCGGTTTCGAGCATCCTGGCGAGCCCCTATTCGATTTCGCTCGGCCGCGAAGCGATTGCGCTGGTGGCGAAATATCTGCCGGTCGCGCTCAAGTCGCCGGAGGATCTGACCGCCCGTTACTATTTGCTCTACGCCTCGATGCTGGCGGGAGTGGCGTTCGACAACGGTGTGCTGCATTACACCCACGCCCTCGAGCATCCCCTGAGCGCGGTCAAGCCGGACCTGACCCACGGCCTCGGCCTTTCGGTCCTGCTGCCGGCGGTGATCAAGCACATCTACCCGGTGCGCCCCAAAGTGCTCGCCGACGTGCTTTCGCCGCTGGTTCCGGGTCTCAAGGGCGAATCCGATGAAGCCGAAAAAGCCGCCATCGGCGTCGAAAAGTGGCTCTTCTCGGTCGGTGCGACCGAAAAGCTCGTCGACGAAGGCTTCACCGAAGCTGACATCGACCGCCGGGTCGAGCTCGTCTTCACTACCCCCTCGCTCGATTTCCTGCTCTCGCTCGCGCCGGACAAAGCCGACAAAGCGGCGGTGCGCGAAATCTACCATAACTCGCTCCGTCCGAT
>JAVBUI010000359.1:0-10157 GCA_031555495.1 Victivallaceae bacterium
CATTGAAATAACAAAGTTCACCACACCAAGAATTGAGGCGCGACTTGCTCCAAATCGCTCTGTATCGCTCATTGCGCAGGCGGCTCCGGCGCGGCGGCTTTGCGGCGGCGGACGATGAAGAGGACGAGTGCCGACAGCAACGCGACGCCGACGATGACGAAGAGCATGGTCAACCCGAAAAGCCGCAGGACATGTTCGATCGCGTGGCCGAAGTAATACCCCGCTCCGGTGAAGGAGACCGCCCAGATCAAGGCTCCCAGGAGGTTCAGGACAAGAAAGCGCAAGTGGCGGATGTGGCTCAGGCCGAGGAGGATCGGCGTAACGTTCCGGATGCCGTAAACGAAGCGGAAACCGAGGATCAACAAGGTGTCGTATTTCTGCAGCAATCTAGCGGCGCGTTCCCGGTTTTTGTTCAGGCGCGGGAAGCGGGACAAGAGCGCGTTGCCCTTGTATTTGCCGAGGCTGAACATCAATTGGTCGCTCAGCGAACTCCCGATGAAAGCGCAGGCCGCGACTCCCTCGAACGACATCTGCCCGCTCGCCACCAGGATACCGGCGAGGATCACGATAGTCTCGCCTTCCAGGAACGTCCCGATCAGAATCGCCCAGTAACCGTAAGTCTGGAGCAGCGACGGCCAATCCACATTGCTTAAAAATTCCATTGCATCCTTAGGTCCAAAGAATTTCAACACCGTCCGAGGGAAGTAATATAACCGATCTTCCAGCCGAATACAACCTGCGGCCAAATGATTTCTCAGGAAAACGATTGTCTTCGGAAGCGCAGCGGTGGAACGCCGGCGTACTTCTTAAACGCGCGGGGAGCTTTTTTCTCCTCAACTCCGGGATGAATATTTCCGGGAACTTTATACGGGGCTTTTTGGAACGGCCCACGATATCCGGAAGAAACTCCCGACCGGCGATTACGAGGTCATCAAGGCCGGAATCGACGAGATGTTCAAACACTCCAACGGGTTCTTGATGTTCAAGAACTGCGGCGAACTCAAAGGCATCGGCGTCAAGCCGGAATGGGACCCCCTCGCCTGCGATGAAATCCTGCGGCGGATCAGCCCTGTGAATTAACGGACTTTCACCCATTCTCCGAGACGGCGGGCGATTTCGCGGAGTTCGGCGTTGCTATAAGTACCGAGCTCGTTCAGTGCCTCGTCGATCAGCTCCCCCGGGCGGAATTGCTGGAGCACCCAGTGTCGGACGCCGAGCACGGCGAGCTCATCGCGCATTTGGACAAGGTCGCTTTCGGAAAGCAGAGCCCGGTGGACGGTGGTGCGGACTTCGAGCTCGATTCCGTTGCGGACGGCGAGTTCGACGGTGCGGCGAAAATTACCCGGAATTTTCGGGTCGTCACTGCCGCAGAGCCGGGCGTAATCACTCAGCGGCGACTTGCAGTCGATGCCGAGCGAATCGAGGAGGCCGGTGCAGAAAAGGGTTTCGACCACCGCCGGCCGCGAGCCATTGGTGTCGAGCCGGATCAGAAGCCCGGCTTCGCGCGCCGCCAAGGCGCAGTCGAAGAGCTCCGGGGCGAGCGTCGGCTCGCCGCCGGAGAAAACGACGCCCTCAAGCTTTCCCTTGCGGGAGGCAAAAAAGCTTGCGAGCTCCGCAAGCTCGATCCGGCCCTGGCTCCCGGGATCGAAAACCAGCGCCGGATTGTGGCAGAACGGACAGCGGAAATTGCAATGCCCGAAAAAGACCACGCAGCAGAGTCTGCCCGGATAGTCGATCAGGCTGAATTTTTGAAGTCCGTTGACCGCCATTTTGGGTCACTTGCTTTCCACGGGGACTTTGGCGCAATAAACTTTGCGATCCTTGAACTCCTCTCGTTTGCCCTTGTTCCAATTGGCGACCGGCCGGAAATAGCCGCAGACCCGCGAATAGACTTCAGTTTTGGCGGCACACTTGCTCATTTTTTCATTCCTCCTGATATTATTTATGCTTCGAGCGGACACGATTGATGTTCGCCGGGGATGTAGCCGTGGACGGGACAGATACTGAAGGTCGGGGTCAGCGTGAAATAGGGAATCCGGTATCCTGCGGCGATTTTTTTTACCAGTGTCGCCACCAGTTTCGGATCGTTGATCCGTTCGCCGATGAAGGCGTGGAAGACGGTCCCCCCGGTATAACGTGACTGCAGCGGCTCCTGGAGGTCGAGCGCCTCAAAGAGATCGTCGGTGTAGCCCACCGGGAGCTGGGTCGAATTGGTGTAATAGGGTTCGGAATCCCCCGCGCAGATGATGCCGGGATACCGCTTGCGGTCGAGCCGTGCCAGCCGGAAGCTGGTGCCTTCGGCTGGCGTCGCCTCAAGGTTGTAGATGTGCCCGGTCTCCTCCTGAATCTGCCGGATCGATTCCTTCATGTGATCGAGCACCCGCGCCGCGAATTCGCTCCCTTCGGGGTCGCAGATTGAGCAACCGAGGAAGTTGAGGCACGCCTCATTCATCCCCACGAGCCCGATGGTGCTGAAATGATGTTCGAGTGACGGGAGATAAATCCTGGTATAGGGCAAAAGATCGCCTGCGAGGTGGCGGTCCACCACTTTTCGCTTGATTTCGAGCGAATCCTTGGCGAGGCCGATCAAACGGTCGAGCCGGGCGAAAAATTCTTCTTCGCTTTGGGCAAGGTAACCGATCCGGGGAAGATTGATGGTCACCACGCCGATCGAGCCGGTCTGTTCGCCCGCGCCGAAGAGCCCGCCGGTCTTTTTGCGCAATTCGCGCATATCCATCTGCAAGTGGCAGCACATTGAGCGAACGTCGCCGGGGCTGAGGTCGCTGTTGATGAAGTTCTGGAAATACGGCAGCCCGTATTTGCCGGTGACGGAGAAGAGAAGTTCGGCGTTTTCGCTCTCCCAATTGAAATCCTCCGTCACATTGTAGGTCGGAATCGGAAAGGTGAAAATCCGGCCGTCGCGGTCGCCCTCGCTCATCACTTCGAGGAAGGCGCGGTTGATCAGATCCATTTCGGCCTGATAATCGCCGTAGCAGCCGTCGTCGCGGAGTACACCGCCGATGATGACGGGGTGGTCGCGCAAGTCCTCGGGAACCACCCAGTCGAAGGTTAAATTGGTGAACGGCGTCTGCCCCCAGCGGCTGGCGATGTTGAGGCCGAAGATGAACTGCTGCATCGTCTGCTTGACGCCGCGATAGTCGAGCTTGTCCGCGCGGACGAAAGGCGCGAGCAAGGTGTCGAAGGAGCTGAACGCCTGCGCCCCGGCCCATTCGGTTTGGAGCGTACAGAGGAAATTGACGATCTGCCCGAGCGCGGTGTCGAAGTGTTTGGCCGGGGCGGCGCTGGCGCGCCCGCCGTTGCCAACGAAGCCGCGGAGCAGAAGCTCGCGGAGGCTCCAGCCCGCGCAATAACCGACGATCCCGCAGGAGAGGTCATGCAAATGGAAATCACCCGATTTGTGCGCCTCGGCGATTTCGTCGGGATAGATGTTGGCAAGCGTGTAATTGGCGACCACCGAGCCGGAGACGTGATTGAGCAAGCTCGCGTAGGAGTATCCGGCATTGGAATTCTCGTTGACCCGCCAGTCCTCGTGTCCGAGGTAGGAGGCCATCAGTTCCTGGACGTCGATCAGGATTTGTTTGTTTTCACGAAGCTTCCCGTGCCGGCTGCGGTAGAGAATGTAGGCCTTGGCCGCGCCGGAGAGGCCGCGCTTGATGAAAGACTGCTCGACCAGATCCTGAACGAGCTCGATGTCGGGAATGTTATCCGGTTTGTCATACCCTTTGCGGCAGAGCTCGTCGACCACGTCGCCGCTGATCCGGGCGGCGATCTTTTCGTTGCCGGTGCCGGCGGCGGCGAGCGCTTTTGAAGCGGCAAGGGTGATCCGGGCGCGGTCAAAGGCGACGACCCGCCCGTCCCGTTTGCGAAGCTGCTGAATGGCTTCCATCTGGAAATCTCCTATATCGGTGCAATCGTGAGCGCGACAATGGAGAGTGGCAAGGCAAAGATTGTTTGCGAAACCGTGTGTCGTGCGCACATTTCCGCTCCGCCTATGGATGAAAAAGGCAAAACGGGGTTTTGAAGATTGCTGCGGGCTCCGGCTTTACGGTTGCGCGACAGCCACGGAATTTCACCGTGATTCACCGCACCGGCAATCAAACTAAAATCAATATATAGTGCAATTTTAGAAATTCAAGCGTATCTCATCGCAATATATAGATTTTTCAACTTTTTCTTTCGGGGTTGCCAAAAAAACTTCGGCGGTGTATATTAAAGGATATGAGTCATCCACATGCCAATACCGAGCGGTTGACCGCCGCATGCACGCTGAGCGTCGTCGGCGGTTTTCTCGACGTCTACACCTTTTTGTTCCGGGGCGAGGTCTTCGCCAACGCGGTCACCGGCAACATCGTGCTTTTCGGACTCCACCTGGCGAAGCTCGAGTGGAGCCTCTGCGGCAAATACGCGCTTCCGATCGTCTTCTACGCTTTCGGCGTATTCGCCGCCGAAATCATCAGCAGCAAAGCGCCGACGCCGCGCAAAATCAGCTGGCATCAGCTGGTGATCGCACTCGAATTCCTCTGTCTGCTGCCGGTGGTCTTCGTCCCCTTCGGAGAGTGGGATTACGCGGTCAACGCGCTCGTCTCCTTCGTCTGCGCGCTTCAGGTGCAGACCTTCCGCAAGGTCCACGGCCTCCCCTTCGCCTCGACCATGTGCACCGGCAACCTCCGCAGCGGCGCGGAGGCGTTCTGTCGCGCCCTCTTTGACCGCAACCGGGGCGAAATGACCAAGGCGCTGCACTACTTCGCCGTCATCGGCTTCTTCATCCTCGGCGCGGCGGTGGGGGCTCTGGCGCTCGGGGCCTTCGGCCACTACGCGCTCTTCCTCGCTCCGACCGGCCTCTTGGCGGTCTTTTTCATGATCGCTCCCGGCAAGCGCCGCTTTTTCAAATAAAAAACTTCCTTGCAAAAATAAGATAACCGGGATATATTACCCGACAAGGGGATGTTAATGCAAGCGACTGTTACACATACGCCGAAAATTCTTTGCGGCTTCCTGTTATCCGGCATATTTCTGCTGGCGTTGCTCGTGTTCTCCATCGGACTCCCCGATGCCTCATTTCCCGTTCCGGTTCCTTCCGTGCCCCGGAACGTCATGGCCTCCTGTGTCGCGGAAGCGCTTCCGGCGCTCATCGACGCCGAAGCCGAATCGCCGCCGTCAAATCCCGTGCCGCACTCATTCTGTCCATTCGAAGGGACTTTAAATGAGGCGATTCCGCCGTCGCTTCTCCAATCCAGCCCCCATGAACCATCCTGCGGGATGCGCTTTGTCCACGACCTTCCCGGCGGCGTCATGCCGATCCGGGCCGGGCCGGGCATTGCCGGTTGATTTTCGTCACAATCAGTCAAAGAAAACAATCTCATGAGGTATGCTATGGATCAGAATTCCAGGTTCGACGTCCGCACCGTTTCCGGCTGCCGGGTCGACAACAAAGAACAGTTGCTGCGGCTTCTCGCCGAAACCGCGTCCGAAATGAACCCGCCCCGCAAGGCGAAACTGACGGCCGATTACATCTTCAAGAAAGTCCTCGAGCGCGAAAGCGAACATCCGACCGAGGTCGATCAGGGGATCTTTTTTCCCCACGCCCGTTTCAGCGAGCTCGACGAGCTCTCGGTGGTGTTCGCCCTTCCCCCGGCGGAAACAGATTCGGAAATCCGCTTCGTCTGCCTTCTGCTGATTCCCGAAAACCACCCGATGCAGGCGCTGAAGCTGATGTCCCATCTCGCGAATCTCTTGCGGACCGGGGACGGGCGCAAGCACCTCTTTGCGCTGGTCGGAGACGGCGATCCGGCAAAACTCGCCGCCGTGCTCAAACCGGACGAACGGGAAATCCTCTGCGCGCGCGATCTTTTGATCCCGTGCCGTTGCCCGCTTACACCCGAAATGCCGCTCGCCGAAGCGACCACGCTGATGCTCGAGCGGCATGTCGAACTCGCGCCGGTGCTCGACAAAGAGGGGCGATTGGCGGGCGAAATCTCCTGTTCGATCCTCTTCAAATTAGGCATCCCCGACTTTTTCGGGCAGCTCAAGAGCGTCGGCTTCATCCGTTACTTCGACCCTTTCGAGAACTACTTCGCGATCGAAGCGAAGTCGAGCGTCGCGGACGTAATGACGCGAAACGTCCCCACCTTCCGGGGCGATATCACGCTGATCGAAATCGTCTTCGCAATGACAGTGGAAAAAATTCCGCTGCTTTACATCACCGATCCCAAAGGACGTCTGCTCGGCGTGATCGACCAGGCGGTTCTGCTCGAACGGGTCATCAATTTATAAAACCGGAGCTCCCCCATGTTTTCCCTTGAAGCATTTACACAATTCATGACTTCTCCGGCGGGAATCGGCGTCGCGATTTTCGCGCTGGCCTATATCCTCATCGCCACTGAAAAAGTCGAAAAAGCGGTCGCCGCCATCCTCGGCGCGGGCGTGATGGCCGGTTGCGGCGTAGCCCGGGTTCCCGCGATGCTGGACAAAATCGACCTCAACGTCCTCGGTCTGCTGATCGGAATGATGATCATCGTCAACATCATGGCCTCGAGCGGGGTCTTTGAATGGATCGCGGTGGTGATCGCCCGCCATTCCAAAGGCAACGGCGTGTTGATCGTGGTCGAATTCATGCTTGCCACCGCCTTTGTCTCGGCCTTCATGGACAACGTCACCACAGTCATTTTGATGGCTCCGGTAACGATCCTGATCTGTCAGTTTCTGCGGCTGCCGGTGACGCCCATCCTGATTCTGGAAGCGATCTTCTCCAACATCGGCGGCACCGCGACCTTGATCGGGGACCCGCCCAACATCCTGATCGGGGCGAGCTGCAATCTGTCGTTCAACGACTTTTTGTTCAACCTGGCGCCGATCGTCATCGGAATCGCGCTGACGCTCCTCGCCGTGGTGATGCTCTTTCTGCGCAAACGCCTCAAGACCTCGCCCGATGTCGTAAGGCAGGTACTGATGACCGATCCCGCGCGGGCGATTCTCGACCCGCTCCGGCTCAAGCAGTCGCTGGTGATTTTCGGCTTCACCTTGCTCGGCTTCTTCACCACCCGCCTCACCGGCATCGACGCGGGAGTGATTGCGATGTGCGGCGCGTTCCTGATGTCGCTGGTCTGCCGCGCGGAGCTCTCGAAAATGCTCGAAAAGGTCGAATGGCCGACCATCATGTTCTTCTGCGGACTCTTCATGATGGTGGGGGCGCTCGAAATCAACGGCGTTTTTGAAAAGCTCGGACACGCGATGCTCCGCCTTACCGACGGCAATTTCGGGATGACTTTGATGATCATTCTCTGGAGCGGCGCGATCCTTTCGGCGGTGATCGACAACATCCCCCTGGTGATCGCGATGATCCCGCTGATCCAGTCGATCATCCCGAGCTTCGCGACTTCGATGGGCTACACCGACGCGGCCGATATTTCGCTTCACGTCTCTCAACCGCTCTTCTGGGCCCTCGCGCTCGGTGCCTGCCTCGGCGGAAACGGCACGCTGATCGGGGCCTCCGCCAACGTGGTCATTTCGCAGATCGCGCGCAAAAACGGCTACTCCATGACCTTCCGCGAGTTCACCTTGTACGGTTTCCCGCTGATGATCCTCAGCGTCGGGATTTCAAGCGTGTACTTGTATTTCCGCTATATCCACTGAAAAAAACGCCGCCGGAGGAATTTTCATCCTCCGTCGGCGCGTCTCATTTCCGCTTGACCGCCTCCCGGGTCTTCTGAAAAACCGCGAACATCGGGGGAATAAACGCCACTCCGAGCACGGTCGCGACCAGCATCCCCCAGAAGGTGGTGATCCCGATCACCTTGCGGCTCTCCGCTCCCGCGCCCGACGCGCAAAGCAGCGGCAGCACCCCGAAGACGAAGCTCCATGCGGTCATCAACACGGCGCGGTAACGGTAGTTGGCCCCGTTGAGCGCCGAACGGGCGATCGATTTGCCGCTGCCGCGCTCCTGCATTGAGAATTCGACCATCAGGATCGTACTCTTGGCGCAGAGCCCGATCAGCATGATCAAACCGAGCTGGGCGTAGATGTCGAGCAGCATATTGCAGAAATAGAGCGCCGCGAGCCCGCCGAGCGACGCGAACGACACCGACAAAATCACCGGCATCGGAATCGTCCAGGACTCGTACTGGGCGACCAGAAAAAGATAACCGAAAACCACCGCGAGCGTCATCAACAGTACGATCCGCCCGTCGTTGTTGCGCTCCTGGTAACTCATATCGGTCCAGCTGATCGAGTAATCGTGCGAAAACTCGGTGTTCAGCAACTCTTCAATCCGGTTCATGATCGCGGTGGTCGAAGCGCCGGGAACCGGAATCGCGGTGACGGTCGCCGCCATATTCTGGTCGAAGCGCTCGATTTTGCGCGCGCCGAGGGTGCTTTTGACGTCGGCGACGGCGCTCAGGGGAACCATTTCGCCCGAGTCGTTGCGGATCATCAGGTACTCGAGGTCGCCGAGGCTGGAGCGGTCCTTGCCGTCGAGCTGAAGCTTGACCTTGAAGGAGTAGCCGTACAAATTGAAATCGTTGACGTAGAGCGACGCGAGGTTGCTTTGGAGCGAGGTGAAAATCCGGTCGATCGGCACTCCCAGCGCCTCGGCTTTGCGCCGGTCGATATCGAGGTAGAGCTGCGGCGTTCCGGCGTCGAAGCCGCTGAAGGCGTACATGATTTCCGGCATCACCTTTTTGTCGTTGAGCAGACCGAGCATTTTGCCCACCTTGCGCTCGAACATCTGGGGCGTTTCGTTGGCGGCGGTCCGCAGCGCGAAGGTCACTCCGCCGGTCACCCCCAGCCCCATGATCGCCGGGGGCTGAAAAACACGCACTTCACCCTGCGGAATCTCCGCTCCGGCGGCCATCACCGCGGCGCGGAGCGCATTGATGCTCAAATCGGGCGTTTCCCGCTTGCTCCAGTCGTCGAGGGTGATGATCGCGAAGCCGAGGTTTTCGCTCGCCCCGCTCATGATCGAAAAACCGGCGACGGTCAGCATGCTTTTGACGCCCGGAATCGTGCGGACGCGCGCGTCGAGCATTTTCATCGCTTTGGTCGTCCGGTCGAGCGAAGCGCCGGGCGGCATTTCGAGTTCGCACATCAGCACGCCCTTGTCCTCATCGGGCAGAAATCCCCCCCTGAGCCCGCCGAGGAAGAGATAATTGGCCGCCAACACCGCAAGCATGATGATGATGGTCAGGTAAAACCGCCGGATCATGAAGCGGGAAAAAAACAGATACCCGCCTTTGGTCCCGTCGAGCCCCCGGTCGAACCAGCGGAAAAGGATGAATTTCCGGCGGTTCTCCCCGGCCGGGCGCAACAGCAGCGCACAGAGCGCCGGGCTCAAAGTCAACGCGTTGAAGGCCGAGATGCAAAGCGCGATACACATCGTCACCGCGAACTGGAGGTAGATCGTCCCGACGATCCCGCCATAGAACCCGATCGGGGCGTAAATCGCAGCCGAAACCAGCGTCGCCGCCAATACGGGTCCGGTGATTTGCCCCATGCTCCTGGCAGTGGCGTCGCGCGGCGAAAGTTTTTCGTCCTCGATCAGCCGCATCGTGTTTTCGACCACGACGATCGCGTTGTCGACCAGCGACCCGATCACCAGGATCAGCCCGAACATGGTGAGGACATTGATCGAATAACCAAGGAGCGTCATAAAGAAGAACGTCCCCAGCAGCGAGACCGGAATCGCCAGCGCCGGCACCAGCGTCGCGCGCCAGTCCTGCAAAAAGAGATAGGTGATCGCCACAACGAGCAGCAGCGCCATCACCAGCGTCGTCGCGATTTCTTCGACGTTGACCAGGATGTAGCGTGAGGGGTCGTAGGAAATTTCCGCCTCGACACCTGCGGGGAAACGCGTTTTGAGCTTGGCAAGCAGGGCATTGGCGCTGCGGACGAGCTCGACCGCGTTGGCCCCGTCCTGCCGGTAGATCGCCACCGCGACGCAGGGGGAGCCGTTGTAGAAGCCGTCGTCGGTGTAACGCTCGGCCCCGAGCTCAAGCCGCGAAACGTCTCCCAGTGTGACCTCCTCACCCCTGGCGGTGGTCAGAATCACGATTTTTTCGAACTCGGAGACGGTCTTCAGGCGTCCGGTGACGTCGAGCTTGAGCTGCAAATACGCGTTGGAGTGCTCGCCCCCCAGCGAACCG
>JAVBUI010000153.1:0-4961 GCA_031555495.1 Victivallaceae bacterium
CGCTCCGCGCTGGTGCGCTCCGCTCCTTACTTGGTCTGCGGCACGCCGAACAGCGCCTTCACGTTCGCCATGCTGATCTTCGCGCCCTGTTTGCACTCCTCCATGCCCTCGAACTCAATCGAGACATATCCGTCAAACCCCGACGCCTTGATCGCCTTCACCACCGAAACCAAATCCAAATCCCCGCACCCTGTAATTGCTCCGCGCAAATACTTCCCGTGAAGGCTCTGGAACCAGCCCTCCGTCGTCGGCACCGACTTGCGCAAATAAAAATCCTTGAAGTGAATCATCGACGCAATGTCAAGATTGTTCAGCGTCGCCGACAGCGAATCCTCGTCCGCACACGCAAAATTCCCCACGTCAAGCGTCGTCCGGTAATTCGCACGGTCCACCAGCTTCACCAGCCGCCGGACGCGCTCGCTCCCCTGAAAATGATACCCGTGATTCTCCACACTCGTGGTAATCCCGAACTTCGCCGCATAATCGGCAATTTCACGGCAAGCGTCGGCCACGCCCGGCAAATCCTTTTCGAAATTCTCCAGCGAACATTGATCCTTCGGGCGGCTGCCCGCGTCATGACGCATCAGCTTCACGCCAAGCCGCGCGGCGACGTCGACTTCCTTCTTGACCCGTTCGATTTCAGCGCGCCGCTCGGCTTCGCTGAGCTCATGAAAATCTTCGCCGCCGGTCACGAAATTCGCACCGATGGTGTAGCTCGACAAATCGATCTTGCAATCCGCCGCCTGCGTCTTCACCGCGTCGATCAACGCGTCGTTGCCGGTCAGGGTATAGCCGGACGGCACGATTTCAACATGCTCCCCGCCATTCTCGGCGATCCAGCGAATCGCACCCAGGACATCGAATTCACCCGCATTGATGGCGCGGTGAATGCTGTAAGTACTCAAACCGATTTTCATGTTTGAAAACTTTCTTGAAAAAAATTGATAAAAAACCGGACGGCGCGATGAACACCGTCCGGTCGCGGTCACACCATTACTTCTTCTTGGCCGGAGCCTTCTTCGCCGGGGCTGCTTTCTTGGCCGGAGCGGCAGGCTTCGCCGCTGCGGGTTTCGCCGGGGCGGCGGCCTTTTTCGCCGGGGCGGCGGCCTTGTTCGCCGGGGCGGCAGTTTTCACGGCTACGGGTTTCGCCGGGGCTGCGGCTTTTTTCGCCGGAGCGGCGGCTTTCTTCGCAGGGGCCGCTTTTTTGACCGGAGCGGCTTTCTCAACTGCGGCTTTGACCGGGGCGGCCTTTTTCGCCGGGGCCGCTTTTTTGGCGGCGGCTTTTTTCGCCGGAGCGGCGGCCTTCACGGCCGGGGCCTGGCGGTAGGCGGGCTTGACCGCGCCGCGGGCGGCGTCGGATTCGATGATCGCACAGCAGAGCGCCAGCGCGTTGCGGCCGATCACCCAGCCGTCGGTCGCGCCGCTGCGAACCTCTTCGACGAAGCAGGCGTGGGAGTTGGGAATGGCCGTCACATCAGTGGCCTTCACCACCATCGGAGCCTTGCCCCCCGCCGGGATGATTTCAAAACCGCTGCCGTCGGCAAGCATCCGCAGCGTGGCCTTGTCGCCGTAAAGCTCCAGCGCGCCGCAGCTGGTCGGAAAGGTCCAGCTCAGTTCCAGCGAACCCGTCGCGCCGTTGGCGAAGTCGAGCAGCGCATTGACGTTGTCCGGCACTTCGTGGGTCAGGTTGCGGTTAAGCGCCATGATCGATTTGACCGGGCCGAAATACCACTGGAGCACGTCCGCCATGTGGACGGCGATGTCGGTGACAAGGCTGCCTTCGTATTTCTTCTGGACGAACCAGGTCGCGCCCTTCGACCAGCCGATGTCGGGGCTGGAGCTGGCGGCTCGGAGGCAGCGGGCATGGAGCGGCTTGCCGATCGCGCCGGCGTCGAGGCGGCGCTTGATTTCGTTCCAGAGCGGAATGTAACGCATCGACTGGTTGACGTGGAGAACCAGTTTTTTCTTGCGGGCGAGGTCGATCATCGCGTCGGCGTCGGCGACGCGCGAGGCCATCGGTTTTTCGACCAGCACGTGTTTGCCCGCGTTGAGGGCGGCGATGGTCTGGGGGTAATGGAAGCAGTTCGGCGTCGCAATGATCACCGCGTCGATGTCGGAAGCGAGCAGTTCCGCTTCGGATTTGCAGATGACGGCCTTCGACTTGAATTTCCGGGCGAGCTTGGCGGCGACGCCGTCCTTGATGTCGTACATGGCGACGATTTCACCGTCTTCTCCGAGCGAAAGAACCTCCGGAAAATGGTTCGCTTCCGCAATCTTCCCGCAGCCGATCAGACCAAAACGCACCTTAGCCATACTTTTCCCCTTTCGAATAAAGTAAAATTTGGCGGATTTCCGTTATAATACAGTCATAATCAACCAATGTCAAACGAAAAACGCATTCAAACTTTGCAAAAAAGCACAAGTAATGTAATTTATAACAAATTTATATTCAAGAGCCGATCTCAAAAGTAATTTCAGAGTGATTCGAAAGAATCAAACTTTCGAGCGCCTGAAAGGACTTTTGAAATTGGCTCTCAAAACAAGGATTCTCCATGACTCACACCTTTGACCTCTGCGTAGTCGGCGGCGGCCCCGCCGGCTACACCGGCGCGATCCGCGCCGCCCAGCTCGGCCTTTCCGTCGCGCTGGTCGAAAAAGACGCCCCCGGCGGCGTCTGCCTCAATTGCGGCTGCATTCCGACCAAAACGTTGCTCGCCTCGGCCGATGCCCTGCGCATGGCCCGCCGTGCCGGAAAATTCGGCGTCAGGATCGAGGGCGAAATCACCGTCGATTATCCCGCGATGCTCCAGCGCAAAGATGCCGTGGTCGCCAAACTGGCCGGCGGCGTGGCGGCCTTGCTCAAGGCCAACAAAGTAACTTACTTCACCGGTGTCGCCGCATTCACCTCACCTCGCACCCTTGAAATCACCGGAACCGGCGAAGCGGTCGAGGCAAAAGAATTTCTGCTCGCCCCCGGCAGCGTTCCGGTCCACCCAGGCTGGATTCCGGCGCATCCGCGGATTCTCGATTCGACCGCGATGCTCGCGTTGCCGGAGCTGCCGAAGAAACTGGCGATCCTCGGCGGCGGGGTGATCGGGTGTGAATTCGCCTCTCTCTTCGCCTCGCTCGGCGTGGAAGTCACGGTCATCGAAATGCTCGATACGCTGCTTCCCCAGGCTGATCCCGATTGCGTCAAGCTCCTGACCCGCCGATTGAAAACGGACGGAGTCAAAATCCACACCTCGACCCGGCTCGAAGAGGTCAAACCCGGCGAAAACGACGTATTCCTGAAAGCGGGCGAGCGCGAAATCACCGCCGATTATCTGCTGCTCGCAATCGGCCGCAAGCCCAACACCGCGCTCCTCAATCTCCCCGCCGCCGGAGTCGGATGCGACCGGCATGGTTTCATCGAGGTCGACGAGTCGTTCCGCACTTCAGCGCCTCACATCCGCGCAGTCGGCGACGCGACCGCCCGCTACCCGATGCTGGCGCACTACGCGAGCGCCTCGGCGCTGGCCGCGGTGGAAAATTCAGTGAAAAATACCCCCGTTCCCTTGAGAATCGGCGGAATCGGGTGTATCTTCACTCACCCTGAAATTGCCTCGGCTGGTTTGACCGAGGCCGAATGCGAAGCGCAAGGCATCAAGTGCCAGGTCGGGAAATTCCCGCTGGCGGGACTCGGCAAAGCGTTGGCGGCGGACGAAACCGAAGGCTTTATCAAAGTCATCGCGGACGCCGCCACCGACCGGGTGCTGGGCATCCACGCCGCCGGAACGCACGTTTCCGACATCGTGGGACCGGTGGGCGCGATGCTTGAGCGCGGGGTGACCGCTCGTGAGCTGGGGGCCGCGGTCTGGCCGCATCCGACGATTTGCGAAGGCGTGATGGAGGCCCTTCACGCGCTTCATGGAGAATGTATTCACGCCGTTAATAGAAAGGTCGAAAAATGAAACTGATGCTGACGCTGATCGCCGCCGGAACGCTGTTCTCGGCCGGAGCCGAAAACCTGATCCCGAGCGGCGATGCCGAATCGAAGGCCTGGCCGCTGACCACGCAAAGCGCGGAAGCGATGAAAAACGGACAGAACGGCTTCGAAATCAGCCGCAAATCCGCCTGGGTCTCCTCCCCGGAAACGGTCGAAGTCAAAACCGACAAAAATTACAAGCTCACAGTCTCCGCCCGTTCCAAGAATCCCGCCAAGCTCAGTCACTCCTTCATCGGTCTGATGCTGCTCGACGCCGACAAAAAGCCGATTCTCCGCAACGCGGTCAACCCGATCGACGGCACCTTCACCGCGGTTCTCGCCGACGCGAATCCCGGCGACAGCACAATCCGGGTGGCGGACGCCTCCAAGTGGAACAAATCGATGATGCTCGCGGTCGGCGCCAAGGAAGACTTCTCCGACCTCCCCAACCGCAATCTGCTTGCGGTCAAATCCGCCGTCAAGGACGGCGACGGCTGGAACGTGGAACTCGCCGCACCGCTCAAGGTCACGGTGCTCAAGGACAGCAATATCCGTTTCCACGACCTCTCCGCCGGACACTGTTACGGTATCATGGTCGGCAAACCGCTGGGCGCCGACTGGAAGGAGTACTCCATGACCATCGGCAGCCAGGCCGCCAAAGACGCTCCCTACACCAAATTCTGGCCGGGAACCAAGTACGCGCGTTTCGTTTTCGTCGCCAACTACAACCAGGACGACGCCGGAGCGTACTTCGACGACGTGGTTTTTGAAGAAATCTGAGCCCGTTCTCATGAACGTTGTCTCTTGAAGGAACGTATCAGAGAACGCTGACGCGAGTGGCATGGCATCATGCGCGGCGACCGGGGCCGGGGGAAGGCACATGCGCTTCCCCCCTGGCCGCACAGCGGCTTTGACTATCACCGCTCCGCTGTCGCGGGTGGCCAGGAGCGACACCAAATGTCGTTCAAAACCGACCAATTCGCAGCGGACCGGCAGT
>JAVBUI010000096.1:0-3859 GCA_031555495.1 Victivallaceae bacterium
CCGGCCGTATTTTTTTAGATATTCTGCAATCGGTTCAGCGCTTTCTGCAATGGTTTGTGGTCGGGATTTAATTGCAGCGCTTTCAGGTAATAGTCCTTTGCGGTTTCCAATTCTCCCCGATCTTCATGGATGAGCCCCATGTTGAAGAATACATCATATTCCGGCGACAGCTCTCCACTTCCGCGGTAATCCTCACAGCGCCTTATCGGGCTGGTCGAGATGTTCGTAGGTTTTTGCCCGATAATACAAGATGGTGGGGACGTCCGGCTTCATGGGGATGGCGGTCGAAAAATCCTCCAACGCGAGCCGGTACGATCCTTCATGATAACGGCAATAGCCGCGCAAGGCATAAAAACGGGGATTGTCCGGCTCTTGCTTGATCAACTGATCATACAGTCCGATTGCATTGAAAAAATCCCTCCGGTCAATATATTGATCGGCAAGTCGATCCATTGCATCCATGTCTTCGATCATGCCTTTATTCCTGCTTCGTGGACGGAATCATTTTCTTGATGCACATTTCCAGGTGACGGGTAAAATAATCCACCTGACCGAAGGTGAAAATCCCTTTATTTTCTTCCCGGCCTTTCAACACTTCATCCACAGTCAAGCCGGCTTGTTCGCCCTGTTTGACAAACTTTATGCCGTTTGAGTTGTCGAACATGAAGACTTGAACCGTTCCGTAGATGATTTGAGCTTCCGGGATGCCGCCCTCGGCGGCTTTTCGCAGATGTTTCAGCGCCAATTTGATGTTTTTGCGCGGCGGCTTTTCGAGAGAATAGTTTAAATACAGCAAATAGTCCGCCCAGTAAAACTCCGCGTCCGACGCCTCATGAAGGCATTTGATTGCTTTTTGCTCATCTTTCGGATGATTCCCCAACCCACGGAAGCAGTACCTGGAAAGCAGGAACATTGCCGGACCATAGGTGACCTTTTCTTTTCTGTCCGCCAATTTCGAGACCCATTGCAAGGCTTTGACGTAGTCTTTTTCGTTGCAGTATCCATAGAAAAAATTCAAAGCGAGGTAAAACTGGGCCAATTCAAAACCATTCTCGGCCGATTTATGCATCCAGGTCAAGCTTTCCTTCATATCGTTTTCGTTACGAGATAGCCAGCAGCTCAAAATGAATTGAGCGAACTGGTCTCCGTTTTCCGCTTTTTTCCTGCACGCCTCAAGATATTCCGGGGCATCGTGATCTGCATTTTGCTCTTTTCCGAATGCGCTGAAAAAATCCACGGTCTGCGGATCGTTTTGCTGTTTTAAATCCACAAAAAAGTCATAAAATTTTCGAATGTTTCCTTCGACAAGTACTGTTTTTTGAGTTTCTTTCTTCTTCCGGATCGTTTCGAAAAAAGAAAGCAGCGCTATTGTGATGGCGGCTGTTACAATGATAACACACAAATAACGCAGTGCTTTTTTACTCATAAATGATATTTCCCGTCCGTAACTTTGCGTCTTCCCAAAACATAGTATAGCGAACGAAAACAAAAAAGCAAGAAGACGGATTCAAATTATCCGAGGACAAGGCAATGTCGTCACCCTTTCAGATGGCTGAAGTAAATACGCAGATGACTTTTTTGCCAGCCGGTCTTTTCGTAGAAGGCCAGGGCGGGGAGGTTGGTTTCGTCGCAGTTGAGGCGCATCCGCACCGCGCCCTGGCGGCAGCTCCATTCTTCGGCGAGGGCGAGGAATTGTTCGCCGAGGCCCTGCCGCCGGAAGTCGGGGTGGATCACGAGGTCCTCGATTTCGCCCGACCAGCCGCCTTCGGCAGTCGAGATGGCGAGCGAGACGATGCAGAGCCCGGCGAGAACGTTTTCGCGCTCGGCGACGAAAATAACGCCGTGCTCTGCTTCCAGGAAGAGTTCGAGCGCCCGGCGCTGTTTGGCCGGATCGGGTTCGAAGTCCTCCTCAATCTCAAACAGCATTCCCAGTAATTCGGCCATCGCCGGAATGTCGCGGGGAAGGGCGGTGCGGAAAGTAAGTTCCTGCTGATTCATGATGTTCGCTTTCAGCTTTGGTCGACGGTATGCAGCGCTTTCGTCCGCGAACGGAGGTCCAGGAACGATTTGAGCTTTTCGGTTAGGCCGTGCCGGAGATAGTATTCGATCAGGGGATCGTTGAGCCGGTAAGCCAGGAGCGGCGATTCGTCGAGCAGCGTTTCCATATCCGCGATGGCGAGGCCGCGTTCGGCATCGCTTTTACTTTGTTCCAGCCGGCGCATCAGGTAGGTGGCGCAGAACATCGCCGAACGGGGCTGACGCTGCAGCGCGGCGTCGAGCAGCGCGGCGCTTTCGTCGTCGCGTTCCAATAGCTCAAGCGCTTCAGCCCTTTCCAATAGAACCTGTTCGGAATCATTTGGCGGCGGAGCCGCCAGCAGGGCTTGGGCGTTGCGGTATTCCTGTTGCAACTGCGCGGCGTATTCCGCAAAGCGTTCACGGCAGACGGCATTCAGCGATTCCCGGAAATCCTCGCCGGGACGGAGCAGTTTTCGCACCGCGTCCGGATACATCGTGGAGGCGGCGAGGAGTTCAGCGGGGGACGCGCCCGCCAGCCGTTCGAGAAAAGACGGATGTTCATCGGTGATCGGCGGGCGGCTCTGCAGCGCCTCCACCAGGAGCGCGGCGGGGTTTGCGGGGGCGGTCTCGAACAACCCGCTGAAATGCCCGGCAAAGTCGAGGTTTTCGATGGAAGCTGTCGCCATCCGGCGCAGGAGCAACCGGTCGTTTTCGTAAATCCTGGCGCGCACCGCGAGCTGTGACAAACTCTGGAGCAGATAATCGCGTCCGAAATGTTGCTCGATCCGACGGTCGGCCTCTTTTTCGTGTTCAAGATAGAGCGGATGAAGCGTCCGCGTCAGGGTTTTGAGAAAATAGTTCCGCCAGGGACGGAGGAGATAAGTGAAAATCCCAAGCTGGAGCGTATGCCAGAAAACTTCGATCCGGACGAAAATTCCCTTGACCGAAAGATGCCGCCCCGCGACGTGACCGAGCTCGTGGGCGAGAACGCCGATCAGGGCTTTTGAACTCAATGCCGCAAGCAGCGGATAGCCGAGCATCAGGACATTGCGCCGCAAGCCGGGAACGAGCGTCCATTCGCTTGCGACGGCGGCATTGAATTCGAGCGAGAGATAGATCCGGTGAATCTTCGGCGCTCCCATCAAGCGGGCGATCCGGTTGACCTTCCGGTAGAAGCCCGGATACTGCTCCGGATCGAGCAAAATCATGCCCAGCCACGGGCGTTCGCGCATCGCGGCCCAATAGAACCAGACGGATAACAGGGCATTGATCAGCAGGAAGGCCAACAGCCTGAAGTGGCGGCCCGGATTCTCCAAGGCGACAGCACAGAGCCAGATGCAAACGCCGGTCACCAGCAGCGCGGCGATGAGCGATTGCAGAAGCAAAAAGCCTAATTTCAGTTTGTAGCCGAACGGATGGCGCCGATAAAATTCAACGCCCCGCTCGTAACGGTCCCAGAGCTTCCGGTCGATTCCTTCGAGCAGCATTGCTGGTCCCCAAAAAGTTTGCTTTTCTTCGCCCACGGGGCTCGGGTCCTGCTTCGCAGGCTTCGGCACTCTTTCCGGGGGCCCCTTGACAGCATTGGCAACGCCTTGCGTTCCCACTGCCGCTCTCCGGCATTCCGTGCGGCTTCCTCCGTCGCGCTTCGCGCTATGGAGGACAAGTCGCCGTACTCATGACTTCGAGTAAGGTATCTAGATTCAACCGGCGCCGCCAGCGGACGGCGCCGTATCCTGAACAATATCAGTTGAGAAAATCGCTGAGCTCGGCCAGGCAGAAGAGGTTGTTGTATTTCTTGGCCGGACTGCTCTTGGAGAGGATGATCACCTTGTCGTCGCCGGTG
>JAVBUI010000066.1:0-5775 GCA_031555495.1 Victivallaceae bacterium
CGCGCGAGGAGAATTCGGGCGGCTGGTCGCAATTTACACGCCGGTCTTACTCTGTGGCGGCGCCTGGATGCTGGGGAGATGGAGCGACAGACTGTCTTTTTACCGGATTTTTCAGTGCGCAATTCTCTTTGCCTTCTTGCAAACGATGCTGTTGCGTGATACTTTAAAGCTTATACTCATTGAATAAACGGACATCTTATGAAAATAATTAAAATCGGCCTGATCGGGGTCAGCGGTTACGGCGCCACGCATCTGGCGGGGTGGCTCGACCAGGTCAAGGCGAAACGGGCGATACTCGCTGCCGCCGTGGTCATCAATCCCGAAGAGGTGCCGGATACGCTTGCCACGCTTGCCGCGCTCGGCTGCCGGGTCTTTGCCGACAGCGCTTCGATGTACCGGGAAATGGCGGGCTCGCTCGACCTTATTTCGATTCCGACCGGAATCGGCTCCCACGAGTCTCTGACCGCCGAGGCGCTTGCCAATGGCTGCAATGTCCTGGTGGAGAAGCCCGCCGCCCCCGACACCGGCGCGATCGACCGGATGATCGCGGCGGAGAAAGCGGCTTCGCCGCTCTTCGTCGCGGTCGGGTTCCAGCATATTTACTCCCATGAAGTCCAGGCCATGAAGCGCTTCCTCCTTGCAGGCGGGCTTGGCAGAATCGAACGGATCGGGGTGATCGGCCTCGCCGGGCGCGGCGACGACTATTACCGGCGCAACCGCTGGACCGGGAAGCTCCGGGATGCGGCGGGGAACGAGATTTTCGACTCTCCGGCCAACAACGCCTTTGCTCATTATCTCAATACCGCGTTGTTTTTCGGCGGCGACGCCTTCGACCGGATGGCGGAAATCGACGAATGCCGCGCGAAGCTTTACCGGGCGCGGGAAATCGAGAGCTTCGACAGTTGCGAATTTGAACTGGTCACTTCGGCCGGCATTCCGATCCGGGGTTCGTTTTCGCACACCGTCGATCGGGTGACGCGCCAGACCATCCGCGTGCTCGGCGAAAAGGGGATGATCGAGTGGGACATCGACGGCGCGTGGCGCCATTACGACCGCGCGGGCGGATTGGTTGTCGAACACCCGCTGGCAACGAAGGGTACCAAGATTTTCTCCGACATGGTCGACCGCTGCAACGGAATCGAGACGACCATATGCACACTCCCGATGGCGCGGTCGCACACCCGGTGCATCAGCGAATTTCACCGCTCAAGCCCGATCGAAACGCTGTCGAAAGACCGTTTTGGGCGGCGCGAAGCTGACGGCGTGCTGGTGGTTCCTGACTTCGAGAGCCGTTTCCGGCGCGATTTCGAGGAGTGGACGAAGCGGAAACTGCGAGAGGGGACGGCGGCATGGTGCGACGGGACGGATATGACATCATCATCATCGGCGGCGGCTTTTTCGGCCTCTACATCGGCGAATATCACGCGTTGGCCGGACGAAAGGTGCTGATCTGCGAGAAGTCGCCCGATTGCATGAAGCGCGCGAGCTACAACAATCAGGCGCGGGTGCATTCGGGCTATCATTATCCGCGGAGCTTGCTCACCGCGCTGCGTTCCTGCGTTTCGTGTCCGCGATTCGTCGCCGAGTTCCCGGAGGCGGTGAGGGGGGACTTCGGCAAATATTACGCGATCGGGAAACTCCTCGGCAAAATCAACGCGAGACAGTTCGAGGCCTTCTGCGTCCGGATCGGCGCGCCGTGCGAAGAGGCGCCGCCGAAAGTGAAGAAGATGTTTTCCGATCACTATATCGAAGAGGTCTTCCTGACCCGCGAATACGCCTTTGACGCCGAAATCCTGCGCCGGACCATGGTCGGCCGCTGCGAGGCCGCCGGCTGCGAAATCGCGCTCGAAACCGAAGCCGTCCGGGTTGCCGAAGCTGGGCCGGGGCGGCTCTCGTGCGTCTTGCGCCGCGGCGGCGAAGAACTTACGGCGACGGCGTCCGAAATCTACAATTGCACCTATTCCCAGCTCAATTTCGTCAATTCTCATTCGGAAATCGAATTGATTCCACTCAAGCATGAAATGACCGAAATGGCGCTGGTGAAAGTTCCCGATGTGCTCGAAAACATGGGCATTACCGTGATGTGCGGGCCGTTTTTCTCGGTGATGCCGTTCCCGGACCGGGGCTTGCACACGTTGAGCCACGTCCGCTACACGCCGCATTACGAATGGTTCGACGAACCGGCGAAAGGTTACCGGAGCGCCAACGCGATTTTCGACGGCGACCGCAAGGAAAGCTATTTTACGAGCATGCGAAACGATGCGGCGCGGTATCTTCCGGTGATGGGAGAGTGCGAGTATCGCGATTCGCTCTGGGAGGTCAAGACGCTGCTGCCCGCCAGCGAAGTAGACGACAGCCGCCCGATTCTCTTCAAAACCGATTACCGGCTCAAGGGCTATCATTGCGTGATGGGCGGCAAAATCGATAATGTATACGACGTCATTGAAGCGATCAAAACGCGCGGAACGGCGGGGAATTTATGAAAAACACCTTTTTGTCACTCGGCATCGTGCTCGACGGCCGCTTCGACCCCGCGGCGGTCGAGGCTTATGCGGCGCATCTCAAAAGCGCCTACTCCGACCACGAACTCATCATCGTCAACCCCTGCGCCCGCGAGGATTTCGACCGCGCGATGAATGAGCTTTTGCGCAAAATCGAGAAAATCCGCTACCTCAAGCTCACCGGCTTCACAGGCCGCGAAGTGGCCCAGTCAGCGGTGATGGAGAACGCCATCGGCGATATTATCGTGATCGGGACCTTTGAAAACCTGACCGAGGCCGTGATCGACGAGGCCGCCGACAAATGCTTTGCCGGGATCGACATCGTTTTCGGCTGTTCCAACCTCAAGTGTCCCTGGTGGTACCGCGCCGGAAGCTGGTTTTTCCGCAAGCTCACGAGGCGGCTGGTCGATTACGAGGTGCCCGGGAACGATACCGGCCTCAGGATGATCAGCCGCCGCGCGGCCAACGCGGTGATGTCGCAGAAGCGCTTCCACTACAATCTCTCGCTCCGGATGACCCAGTGCGGTTTCGATTTCGCCTGCCTCGATTACGAACTTCCGCAGCGGCCGGTGAAGCACATTTCGTTCGCCGGGGTCTGGGAAAAAGCGGCGGCGCTGCTGGTGCTCGGCTCGACCAAACCGCTCAGGTTCGCCAATATCGTCGGGCTCTGCGCAAGTTTGATGTCGCTTCTGATCGCGCTCTACAGTCTGGTCATCCGCTTTTTCAAGCACAACGTGATCGAGGGGTGGACGACGCTGGTTTTCTTCATTTCGATCCAGTTCTTCGTGCTTTTCATCATCCTCACCTTCTGGGGGGAATATCTGTTGCGGATCCTGCTCGACCGGGTCGAGCAAGCCCCCTACAGCGTGATTTACGAAAAACACAGTTCGGTGATGCTCGATCTTGACAAATTGAACGTCAAAGCCGAGAGCGTCGCGGGCTCGATCAATTTGAGCCAGACCGGGAGGGACCGCTGAAGTGAACGGCATTGATTACGAAATCTTTGACGCGCACATCCACCCCTTCAACGACCCCGCGGATAATTTCGCATGGTACGGCGCGCCGTCGTCGAAGGAGGAGTTCTTCGACGAACTCCGGCGGGCCGGGATCAGCCGTTCGGCCGGGGATGTGATCCGGCGCGGCGACGGCTCGGATTTCGCGCCGGTCCGCGAAGCGAACGCCGAATCGATGGCGGTCGGAGTGGAGGGTTTTCTGCCCGGCATCCAGATTCACCCGGCTTTTCCTGAAGAGTCCTGCCGGGAGGTTGAAGAGGCGCACCGGAGGGGGGCGCGATTGATCGGCGAACTGGTACCGTACCTCGCCGGTTGGGAACGTTATTGCGACCCGGGCTGCCGCGTCGCTTTCGCGCTGGCGGGAGAACTGGGAATGGTGCTCAGCATCCATCCGACCACCGATGAAGACATGGCGCAGCTGTTGAAGACCTTCCCGAACTTGAAAGTCCTGATCGCCCACCCCGGCGACCGGGAGGAGTATCTGAGCAAACTGGCGTTGATGAACGAGTTTTCCAATGCATATCTCGACCTCTCCGGCACCGGACTCTTCCGTTACAACATGCTGCGTTACGGGATCGGCCGCGCGGGCATGGACCGCTTCCTCTTCGGCAGCGATTTTCCCATCTGCAACGCGGCGATGAATATCGGCGCGGTCCTCAACGAAAAATTAACCGAAGCCGAACGGGTGGCGGTCTTCTCCGGCAATTTTCGGCGGCTTTTCGCAATTTAAAGGGTGGAGCCATGTTCAAGTTTATCTCGCAAAGCACGCTCGAGTGTCTGATTCCGTATCCCTTTGAGGCGACGCCGACCGGGGGCAAGCTGGCGGCCAAGTCTCTCAAAACGCTTTCGCTCCCCGCTGAATTGGCTTACCTCGAACCGCATTTCGCCGAACTTTCGGCTTATCTCAAGCTTCCGCTCGAAGCAAAGGCCGCCGGGGGCGACATTGCCTTTGCGGTCGATTCCTCGTTGGAATGTGAGGCGTACCGGATTACCGTCGCCGAAACCGGCGTCACTGTCGCCGCTGCCGATGCCGCCGGGGCGTTTCGCGGCTTTTCATCGTTGAGCCGGATGCTGGCGGCGGCGATGGCGGGAGACGCGGAGCCGATGGAGCTCGATTGCGGAACCGTCGAAGACCGGCCCCGCTTCGCCTATCGCGGCTTCATGCTCGACTCGGCCCGCCATTTCCAGAGCGTCGGGGCGATCAAACGGGTGCTGCGGCTGATGGCGCATTACCACTTGAATGTGTTTCACTGGCATTTGGCCGACAGCCAGAGCTACCGGCCGGTTTCGGCGGGGGCGCCGGAGCTCAATACCTTTTTCGAACTCGAACCGGGGACTTATTCGGCGGCTGATATCGCCGGGGTGGTCGCTTACGCGAAGTCGCTTTTCATCGAAGTCATCCCCGAGCTCGATATGCCGGGGCATTCGCGGGGGGCGCTTAGGCTCCATCCCGAATTCGCCTGTGAAGGCGCGGAGGCGCCCTGCGAATATTGCCTCGGGAGCCCGGAGGCGCGCGCATTCCTCAAGGAACGGATCAGGGAATTCGCCGCGCTTTTTCCGGAGAGCCGTTATAGTCACCTCGGCGGCGACGAGGCGGCCACCCGCAATTGGGACAAGTGTCCGCGCTGCCAACGGGCGATGGAGGCGGGGAAATTCGGTTCGATCCGAGGGCTGGAGGCGGAATTCATGGCGGAAATGTGCGACTTCGTCACTTCGCTCGGGCGTACTCCGATGGCGTGGTGCACCTCGTCGTTGTACCCCGTCAATACCTTGATGCAGGCGTGGCGCACGGTCGAGGAATCGTTTACGAGCTTTGAGGCGGGGAATCCGATGATTTACTCGATTCACCGCAATTTCTATTTTGACTATCAGGAAAACAGCGACGAGCCGCATTGGGACTGGATGTGTGATTTGAGCGAAGACGACGTTTACGCCACCGAGCCCTTCGGCGGCTGGACCGATCCCCGGCCCGGGCAGTTCGCCGGCGTCGAGGCCTGTCTCTGGACCGAACGCATTCCCGAACGGCGCGTGATGCAGAAAATCGCGCCCCGCCTCGGCGCTTTCGCCGAGTGCGCCTGGACCATGCCGTGGCACAAAAACGCGACGTTGTTTCGCGCCCGCAAGCGCCGCCTGACCGACGCCGCCGCGGACGTATTCATGCAATATTGGTGCTATTGACCATAACCTTTACCATCTTGCATTTGGCGTAGACGATTGTCGCGACCGTCAGACTTTTTTCAGCGGGTAGCTGCCTCGGCAGC
>JAVBUI010000231.1:0-3209 GCA_031555495.1 Victivallaceae bacterium
AACTGCAAATGCGCCTCGACGGCCTCGAGAGCGGCGCACGGCTTCCTTCTCTGCGGAAACTGGCGGAGGAGCTCGACACCAACATTCCGACCCTCGAGCGCACCCTTTCACGGCTGGCGGCAACCGGGCAGATTTTCATCAAGCCGCGCTCCGGCGTTTACAAGGCGCTGCCGATCCGCCGGAAACTCGAAATCCTCGTCTTCAACCGCCAGATCGTCGAAGGCAGTTTCTCCTTCCACACCTATTTTTTTCAGACCGTGGCGGCCCATCTGCTCTGCAGCGAGCGCCAGGTCAGGATTCACATCCGCGAAGAAGAGTTTCCACCCGAGCAACTGCGCGGCATCGCCAATCCCGCCGACTCCATCGTCCTCACCTACCGCATCGGAGCCGAACAGGCCGCGGTCTGGGAGGCCCTGGAGCAATGGCAGGTGCCGACGGTTCACATCATTCCCAACCTCATGTGCGACATCGGACTGTCGATCCGGCTCAACGACGAAGAGACCATCCGCCAACAGCTTAAATTCCTGCTGGAACGCGGTTACCGCCGGATCGGCTACCTTTATTCCGGCAGCACCACGCGCTACACCCGCGTCCGGGAAGAAAGGTTGAACGCCTTCTGCCGGCTGGCGGTTCAGTTCGGCGTGGAAATGACGCCCGATTACCTGGTCGAGCTGAGTGATCCCGAAACCGACGTCGAACACGCCGTCGCCGGGTTCCGCCGATCGTCCCGCCCGCCGGAGGCGATACTGCTCGAGGACCGCCACGCACCGCTCTTTTACCGGGCGATGCGGAAACACGGCATGGAGCCGGGCCGCGAAATCGCCGTATTGGGCACCAACGACATGCCATGGGCGGAGATGCTTTCCCCGGCTCTGAGCAGCATCCGGATTTCGCCGGAGAGCCTGAAGCTCCGCCTCGACGAAGCGATCGCTTTGCTCGAAGCCCGGAAACCGGCTCTGTCGACGGAACTCGAACAGCAGATCATCGCCCGTGATACCACGGGATAGCCAAAGGAGCCTCAACCATGAAAAAACGCTTTACCCTGATCGAATTGCTGGTCGTAATCGCCATCATCGCCATCCTCGCCGGAATGCTGTTGCCCGCGCTCAACCGGGCGCGCGGCGCCGCCCGGAGATCGTCCTGCCAGGGCAATGTCCGCCAGCAGGGCACCGCAATAATGATGTACCTCAACGACTGCGATTACTTTCCGGCCCTCAACCAACGGGGCAACTTCGACAGCTGGAAGCGGGAACTGGCGAACTACCTCGGCATCCAGCCCGCCGCCACCTACGACCTCGCGACCAAAACCCGGCTCGCCGCCGGCCCCTACCGCTGCCCTTCCTGGCAGGCGGAAAAAATGGCATACAAGCCCGACGCCTCAAACCCGCAGTTCGGCGGCGGCTACGGCTACATGTACAACTCCGACAAAGGCTTGAGCTATATCGCCTCGGCGGCCGCCTATTGGGTCAAGGCCGGCATGGTCGGGACGCCCAGCAAAACGATTCTGACCGGCGACGGAGCCGACTCCACGCTGGTGAATTTCTATCAGGCAAGCGTCGTTTACCTGGACGGCAACAACGCGGGCATCGGCGACCGGCATGAAAACGGCATCAATGTTTCGTGGTGTGACGGCCACGTCTCTTATCGTGCAAAAAGCGAACTTGCCAAGGGCGAAGCCAGCACGGTCTCCGCCGCAAACGGCAAGAATTTCTACTGGTACGCCGGTCGTAAATAAAAGAGAGTTCCGCATGAAAATCCTGTTGAATATCGCAATTGTCGCCCTCGCCTCCCTCGCGGCGGCGGAAGAATGCCCCACCATCCCCGCCGAATACCTCCTCCGCGCCCGGAGCGAACGCGCCATCCGCCCGATCGCGGAACGCCGTATCAAAATGCTCCAGGGCAGTCGCGAAAAATTGCTGGGAGTCCCCCTCCAGAACATCGTCACCGGCAAAAAACTCGTCGCTCCCTCCGGCGATCCACACGATTACATCAGCGCCGGCACCTACTGGTGGCCCAATCCCGACACCGCCGACGGTTTGCCCTACATCCTCCGCGACGGCGTGACCAATCCCGACAGCCAAACCTATGACAACTGCAAAATCGTTGCCCTGAGCCAATGCGTCTACGATCTCGCCTGTCTCTACTTCTTCACCCGCGACGAAGCCGTTGCGAAGCGCGGGGCGGAGCAATTAAGGAGTTTCTTCCTTGATCCCGCCACCCGGATGAATCCCCATCTCAAATACGGCCAGTCGGTTCCCGGCGTCAGCCCGGGACGGGTTTACGGGATCATCGACACCTACGCGCTGACCAACGTCGTCAACGCCGCCGCGCTGCTGCGGGAGGCGATGCCGGAAAAGGATTACCACGCCTTGCAGGATTGGTTCCGCGCCTACGCCAAATGGCTGCTGGAGGACCCGATGACGGTCCCCGACCGGGACAAGAGCCAGAATCACGGCTTGTCCTACCAGCTTCAGGTGATTGCCTTTTCCCGTTTCGCGGAAGATCATGAAACCGCCCGGCTCCACGCCGCCAAAATGCCGGATCTGATCGTTCGCGCCATCGACCGAAACGGCGTCCTGACCGAAGAGGTCAGCCGGACGCAGTCGTGGAGTTATGCGCTTTTCACGATGGAAATGATCGTCAATCACGCCGGAACACTCAAGGCGATGGGCATCGACCTCGTCGATTCAGAGACATTGTGCGGACAACGGATCCGTAAAGCGGCCGATTTCCTCGCGGGCTTCATCGAACGCCCCGGGGACTGGCCCTATCCCGTCCTCACGCCGGTCCGGCTCGATTACCTGGGAGGCGTCATGCTCCGGATGCACGCCCTGACCGGCGAAAAACCTTATCTCGACTATTACCGGAAACTCCCGCGTCCCTTGTCCGACCGCGCGGGCGAACTTTTCTTTTCGCCTTCGGAGCCCTTGCAACCCTAAATACGGTATGCTATGGTAATATCATTTCACAAAACGGGAGATAATGATCATGCAGGACTTGCACATTCACGTCGGCGGCGGCCACAAAGACACTCCGAAGGAATTCGTCGATAAAACCCGCTCCGCCGGCGTCACCGGCGGCGCAGTCATCGGCCTCTATCCCGAGAGCCACCGCCGGGAGGAGGCGGAGGACCAGCGCTGGGAGGCGCGTCTCGAATTCATCCGGCAATTCACCTCCGAAGCGCCCGGCTTCCGCCCGCTCTTCTGGAT
>JAVBUI010000282.1:0-2972 GCA_031555495.1 Victivallaceae bacterium
GGAGTTTTGAACCAACCCAGATGGAGTTTGATTTGCGATGAATGACGCCGGGCGTGAAATTGCGGCTTTGATGATCGAAACCGCCTGCGACGACGGATTTCTCGAGGGGCCCCTCGCTCAGATCGAGGAGCTGGCCGCCAAGGAGCGCGAACTCTTCGTCCGGATGATCGAGGCCCTGAGCCGTCGCCGGGGCGAGGCGGGGGACGATTTGAGCGACGGCGAGATTTCGTCGCTTTTCACTTTCGTTTTCGCCAAAGCGGCGGAGCTGGTGACCAATTACGTCAACGGCAAACTGGGCGAAGCCCCGTCGCTCGAAGGCATGTTCGACGGCAAAATCCCGTTGTATGCCGACGACGCGCTGGTCGGCTTCTTCAAGCAATGCCCGTGGCCGACGGCGGCGGCGAGCGCGTTCATGGATTTTGAAATCGAGCCGGGCGTGGACCCGTTGCTGGCGCTGTTTGAAGCGCTCAAGTGGACCTTCCGCATTTCGCAACACCTGGCGGTCACGCATCTTGAGGAACGGGGTGTTCTTTAACGGAGGCGGCCGTGACCCATGGGACGCATCGGCGCGGTCCGCAGCGGCGGCGGTGAATAGGGGGAACGGACTTCGTACTGCTTGAGCCTTTCGCGCTGGGGCGTGTCGGCCGGGGCGACCCGGAGCGGGGTGAAGTCGTTGCGGTATTGATAGCGTTTGACTTCGACCTTTTTGGGCCTCGTGTTTACTTCTTGACCGGCCGGGAAGCCGACTGAGATGGGATCGACGCCGAGCGGAAGGCCGGTCGCGACGCTGCCTTTGTTCCAGAGATAGAAATTCTGGTTCAGGAAATAAAACGGACGCTCCGCCGCCGTCGGCAGCCACGGCGCGGGGATGCTCCACCAGCCGTCGGGGCTCCGGTAGTAACCGCCGGTCAGCATGGAACGGGGCGGCAGCATCCCGGCGGCGCGTCGGGCCGCGTCGACGCGTTCAAGCTCGGCGAGCCAGGCGGAAGAGAGCTCCGCGGCCGTCGAAAAATAGCCGGAAATGATTGCGGCTAAGATGTATAAAAGTTTTTTCATGGCAATAAGAATATAATTCCACGACAGGAAGATTGCAAATCGAAATTTGCGTGGGAGGGCGAAATATGCTCGTATATCTTAAAATCGACAACCTTGCGCTGATCGGCCATACCGAAGTCGAGTTCACCGCCGGTTTCAACGTCATCACCGGGGAGACCGGGGCGGGAAAGTCGATTCTCCTCGGCGCCGTGTCGCTGCTCTTGGGCGAACGCGCCGACCGCTCGGTGATCCGGGCCGGGGAGGACCGCTGCGAAATCGGCGCGCTTTTCCGGCTGGGCGGCGGGACGGTGCGCGAACTTGCGCCGCTTCTGGAGGCGCAGGACATTCCGGTCGAAGAGAACGGTGAATTGCAGCTCCGGCGGGTGCTGACCGAGAGCGGTTCGCGCTGTTACGTCAACGGCGTATTGGTGCCGGTCAGGATTTTGAAGGAAATCGGCGAACTCCTGATCGACGTCCACGGGGCCAACGAGCACCAGTCGCTGACGTCCCGGGGGCGGCAACTGGAGCTCCTCGACCGCTATGCGGGGGCGGAAGAGCTGAAAAGCGAATGCGCCGCAATTTGTGCCGAACTGCGCGATCTGCAAACTGAAATCGAGGAATTCAACCGGGACCTCCCCAACAGCGCCGAAGCGGGCTACCTCGCGAGGCTGGTTTCCGAAAGCGAGAAAATCGCCCCCAGGCCGGGCGAAGACGAGGAACTGACCCGCCGCCACGCGCTGGCAGCCGATTCGCGGCGCATCCTAACCGAAAGTGCGGCGCTTTCCGACCTCCTCGCCGACGGCGAAAATGCGGTGACCGAGCAGCTGTCGCAAGCCTACCGGATGATGCTTTCGCTGGCGAAATTGGACGAGGAGCGCGGCGGCGATTTCCTGACCCGCTGCGAGCTGGCGCAGGAGATGCTGCGCGATCTTTCGGATGATTTAAAGGATTTCGCCGGTTCGGTCGAGCTCGACGAAGCCGAATTCGCCGAACTCGAAAACCGCCTGAGCTCGCTTCACACCCTGAAACGCCGTTACGGGCCGTCGCTCGAGCAAGTGCTTGCCAGCCTCGAATCGGCGCGGACCAGGTTGGCCGACTTCGAACGCGCCGACGGCCGCCGCCGGGAATTTGCCGAGCTGGAAAAGGCGCTGTGCAAGCAATTGCGCGAACGCGCCGGGGAACTCGGCTCGTTGCGCCGGGCCAAAGCGGCGGAATTCGCCGCCGCGGTGGAGTCGAAGCTTGCCGCGATCGGCTTCGCCGCCGGACGGCTCGAGGTCGGCTTCGAGGAGACCGAGCCGGGGCCTTCCGGGATGGATCAGGTCGAGTTTCTTTTTTCGGCTAACGTCGGCGAGCCGCCGCAGCCGCTCCGCAAAATTGCCAGCAGCGGGGAACTGTCGCGACTGATGCTGGCGTTGAAGACGGTTCTGGCCGACGCGGACCTTGTCCCGGTGGCGATTTTCGACGAAATCGACGTCAACATCGGCGGCGAAACCGCGGCGCGGGTTGGCGATGAATTGCGCAAACTGGGCGCGCGCCGCCAATTGCTGGCGATCTCCCACCTCGCTCAGGTCGCGGCGCGCGGCGACCGCCATTTCGCCGTGGCCAAGAGCACGGCGGAGGGACGCACTCTCTCGACGATCGCCGAGCTCGGCGCCGACGCGCGTGAGCGCGAAATCGCGCGGATGCTCGGCGGCGGCGACGCCGCTCTGGCCCACGCCCGGCAACTGCTGAAGAAGCCCGGAAAGGCCAAAGGGTGACGGTTCCTCTTTCACAACGGATCATCGAGGGGCGCGTTCCGCCGGAATCAGCGGGAATGACGCTTGGAGCGTATCTTGCGAGGCGCTTCACCTACCGCGACGAACAAGGTTGGCGCGAAAGGATCGAATGCGGAGAAATCGAGCTAAACGGCGAAGCCGCTTCCTCGGACCGGTTCCTTG